>CAYVDR010000045.1:0-9517 GCA_964450625.1 uncultured Senegalimassilia sp. | reverse complement strand
TGTAAAAGCTACGTTTAAATACTTTGACCTGCATTTATGCCCCTAACTCAGCTAAAAATACCGTTAATATGCCGCTAACTCAGCAGGTATTTTAGCACTTTTTGCCCGTAAGTCAGCAAAATCTTAGCGCAAAACGCCAACCGATGCCAACCAACGCCAATGAATGCCAACGCATGCCAATTGACGTAAATGGTAACTGGCGGTTTACTTACTAAATTAACTTGCTAATATCTTGCTAATATAGCCAACGTTCTTTAGCAAGTTAGTAAGATGTTGGTAAAATGATAAAACTGCATGTGCTTATGAAAGCACAACTTGCATGTGTGCAGTGTGAAAATTAATGGTACAAGATTCAATATCAATGTTTACGCTTGAATTTTACAAATACAACTTGTTTGCACTGCGCCATAAGGTATACAGGAAGTGTAGTTGTTTGGCTGGAACCTCCGAAAAGTTCAACAAGCCTTCCAGAGCATAACTGCACGTAAAGTAATGAAATGATTTAGCGAAATTTAAATAGTACTTTGCAGTTGTGATACATTACATTTGCTGGCAATTCAAAAAGTGCTTTTTGGAAAGGAAGGGCTAAGAATGGCGACTTCGAGCATCACTCATAACTTTATGTTGTCAAATTCTAAAAACGTAACGCGTTTCGTTGCAGCCATCGATGAAGCTGAGCGTGACCGCACGCCAAAGCAAACACTCCCTGGGCGACAGCTAACAAACCATAAGGAAATTCTAGACTTCATGTCGAAGGTTAAAAAACAACATGTTTGATAAATACTTCATTGTTAATATTCGAGCGTACTTAGAACCTAATGAGGTCACATACATTGGAGAAAAGACTCTTTATGACATAATTTCAAGTTTTGCATGCCCTAAAAACCCTGATGTCGAATCCTTTTTATTAAATCAGGCTATCGAATTTACTAAAAAAGACCAATCTATTACTTACTTAGTTTTTGATGCAGAAGCTGCTTTATTGGTCGGTTATTTTTCACTTGCAATTAAACCAATTTCTATCTGTGCATCAAACATAGGCAAAACAACAGCAAAGAAGTTAGCGCGTGTTAGCATTTTAGATGAAAACACACAGTCTTACACTACCGCAGCTTACTTAATTGCTCAGCTAGGAAAGAATTATTCACTTCCAAAAGAAAAGCAAATTCCTGGCAACATTCTTCTTGGGTTTGCTTTGGATGTTATATCAAGGCTAAGATATTCTATAGGCGGTGTTATGGAGTTTCTTGAGTGCGAGGACAATGAATTTCTCTTGAACTTTTACAAAGAAAACCATTTTAAACAATTTGGCAGTCGTGTAACTGTTTCTAAAAATAATAAGCCTCATGTTTTGCATCAACTTTTGAAATTTATTTAATCCTTGCTGCATCTGGACCTGGCACGCACGCCGATTTGCTGGATAAATAAATTTTCTTCAAGGGTGTGCGCAATATCAATTGTGCTTTCGGGCTTGTCTAATTTAATTTCAAAGTTTGAGAGTGTAAAATTCATTTGCTAATGGTTTAAACTTAAGAATCTAAGGCAAAAACATTAAATCAAATTTCATAGGAACACTTTAATGGTCAAAACAACAAAAGCAGCTAAAGCACCAATTGAATATGCATCCGCTAGCCCTGCAAAGCAAAATGTATCCAAGAAGTTTGGGGTTAAGCGTTTTGCAGCCAACTGCACGGCTCAACTGCGCAAACACCCAAGGGTTGTTTTCACGTGCATAAACCTTGTTGTTTTGTTTCTTGCTTACTGGCGGTTTTGTTTCAATGTGCATTTTTCCATGGACACGTATGCAGTCTATGACGTAGACGATGCCATAACTAACATTCGCAATGGCAGAGTTCTTGGCTTTGTTATAGGCAAACTTAACTACTTATTGAATTTAAGCAATACAAATGTGCAATTGGCTATAACAGCTTTGTTTTTGTTGGTCTTAGCCATTTGTGCTGCAAATTTGGCTTACAGGTTTTGCGCATTCAAAGCGTCAAACAAAGCTAGCAGAAACAAAAACAATAAAGTACAAGCTCAAGCTAACAACTTCAAGCATTCAGCATACGCCAATCCAAAATCTGTAAACAGCCGTAAAAATCTTCCAAGCCCACAAAAAGCATTTCCTTTTTCTTTTTCTACAGGCTTGGTCATTAATTTGGCAATAGTTTTAATTTTTACCAACGGCTTTTTTCTTGACTGGATGCGGTTCGTGGAATGCTACACCATGCTTTACGCACCTGCCATTATTTTGTTAACCGCAGCAGTGCTGCTTACATTCAACAATAAAGTTATTACTCTCTCTCTCTCTCTCGCACGGCGCATTTGAATGTATGCAATGGGCTCACACGTAGAACCAATGCCAATATAAGCTACGCTCACAAAAAACCGGACAGCAAAAAACGCAAACGCTTATACATTGTTCAGTGGGTAAAAGCTGGCTTATTGTTACTTTTGGCTTCTTGGTTTTATCAGCCCGTTTTGTTTATGTATATGCAATTTGTTTTGGCGGGGCTGCTTGTAGCTTCAACTAAAAACATGCGCAGTGCCATAAAAAATGCGTTTGTTTGCGTGCTTGTTGTAGTGGTGGTTGGTGTTATAAGCATTGCAGTATCGAAATATGTCTTTATTGCTTTTATGAACGCTGGGGCGTTTGACCCACAGGTGCAAATGCGCGGAAGCATAAGTTCTGTGCAAGACATAAAAGACAGCATTAGTTTTGTGGCATCCAACTTCTCAAGCATTATGGTTGATGGTATAAGCAATGAACCAAAATACTTAATGCCTATTTGCTTTTTAGTTGTTGGCGCGTGCTCCGTAATTGCGCTGGCTGGTTCTTTTAATAAAAAGGCGTATTTTGCAGTTGGCATTTTGTGCTTGCTTGTCATTTTTTTGCTGGCTTTTGCACCTCAATTCATCAGCAAAGAACACAACATTGCCCCGCGCACGTTGCTGGGGGTCTATGTTGCTTTAGCTGCGCTTTCGGCTGTTTGCCTTTGTTTGAAAAGCATTAAAAGCCCTGCATGCATTTTAACCACTATAGTAATTGCTGTTGCATTGGTGGCTAACATTTACATTTGCAATGTTGGCACAAAAGCAGAGCTGACATTTAACAATCAAGAGCGCATATATTCCAACATGGTTCAAAGCGAAATTGACAAGTACGAACAACAATCAGGAAACAAAGTAAATAAAATCGTAAGAACACAGGATGCAGACCCAAGCAGGAATTTAGAAGCTTTTGATTGCGGGCCATTTGACTACAGGGTTTGGAACATTGCTGTTAGTTGGACCACAACATACATGATTAACATTTACGAGAACAAGGATTACAAAAACGAAGAAATGCAAGCAGCTGACAAAGAGCGGTTGTTTGGAAATGTAAACTATGACACATTCGACCCAAGCAAACAAATGGTTTTCGAGGGCGATACGCTTTACCTGCTAGTTTATTAATAGTGCCGCATTTGCTGCTTTGATATTTGGCTATTTCTGCGCATCAGCAGCACATACAAGCCTAGTGTTAACAGTGTTTAGAATAGTTGCTTGAGCAAGTGGATTTTTGCTAAAACCAGCTGCAAAGCTTGTGAAAATTAGTACCAAGCAACGTAGCCAGTTTCTTCAAAGTTGCCTGTTTCGTTTAATTTGTCAATAACTACAAACATCTGCTTTACACCTCATACTCTGGTTCAGCGTCAATGGCCTTGCACCAGGCTTTATATTTTGCAGAGGCATATTTATCAATAATTAAATCTATATCGTTGATTTTCATTCCTTTATCTTTCCATAACTTGTAAAGCTTAATATTTTCTTCTTCTAGGTCAGGACGCGGTTTAATCATTGCCAAACTCCTTTGCAATAGCCTTTGAAAGTTCATTTGAATAGGCATCAAACTCTGCTTTTTCTAAAGCGTAAGCAGCAATTTCTTGACACTCGCTACAGTGTGCATGAAACAGTTTAATATCCAGGTCGAAAATTTGCAATAAAGCATCATTGTACCGTCTGGAATTAAGTCGTAAACCTAATTTCATTCGTGCTTTTTTTAGTACCCTTGAACTGTAAACATTGTAACACGTTGCGCCCACATCTGACTTTAGAATGTTTAAATTGCTGCTATTATCTGCATCTATAGCATGAATGTACTCATGAAAACCGGTAAGAAATGCATCGTTGCAGGTTGTACTAAATTCAATAGTTCCATCTTCAATTAAAAATTTCCCATCAAGTGTTGTTGAAATGAAACTTCCTATGCTTAAACTTTCAACTTTTCCGTAGCGTGTGGCTGCATACTGCATGCCTGCAAGTGCCGCCTTTTGCTGTTCTAGCATAAGGTTATCGAAAGTGGTACGAATGCTTATACCCAAACATTCCTTAGCATATACCTTTATCTGGCTCTTGCTTTTTAATTCTTCGATATTTTTATTGTTCCATTTAACGGCATGGCTTTTTTGCTTTGCAAAGCCTGAATAACCTGTATTTTGTAGCGTACTCTTTCGCAACCAATAGAATACGTGCTTAATCAGGTTACCAAACCTCTTCATGGTGCAATGTTTAATGCTGCTAAATGCAATTGATAATTTATGGTGAAGTTCCTGTAAAGTTCTCATTTGTCAAAGTGTATTCATTAAACCTTGCCAAATGCTTGCGAAAAGCTTGCGGGCAACACGCAGCCGAAGTGCGCTACCTCACTGCGAAATTAATACTCGTGACAGACGCATTGCTGAGGTCTTGCAGCTTTTTATATTTAGGGAACATTTTTGATATTTTATTTGCAAAAAGTTCCCTATAAATTGTTGATTTTAGGGAACTTTTTATATACTAATAGCCTAAAAAGTTCCCTAAAGGAGAAAACGCCATGCCTCAACATTACAATGAAATAGAAGAACTGCTAAAAAATCGTGCGGACCTTTATGCAAGATTAAAGCTGTTACCTTACGACGGCACGCCTGAAATTAAGGAACAAGGCAACGGAAAATATTTGTACGTTAGAAAGCGTGTGGCGGGCAAACTAACATCAACTTATGTTGGTGCATATACCGAAGAGTTGCACAATTTGCTTCTGCGCAATGCAAAAGAAGCTCGTGAAATTAAAAAAGCCTTACGACGCATTGAAAAGCAGCTTGCTTCGGCAGGGTATTCTGAAGATAATCTTTCAGCAGATGTTGTAAATAACATCGCATTTGCACGTGCTAATATGAAGATGAACATCTATGACCAGGCAGTTTTGGAGGGCGTTGCAACATCTTTTCCACAGACTGAAGAAATTATAGAAAATGGCAAGGTTTCTGGTATGACGGCTAATGATGTGCAGAAGATTTTGAATTTGAAGCACGCATGGGAATTTATTCTTGACTGTGATGTAATTGCAAGCAGCTCGGATTATTACATGCTTACCTATATTGCAAGACTGGTTAATGAAGGCTTTTTTGCTGATGGTGGTCGAATTCGGGCAGTTCCAGTTACCATTGGTGGTTCTTCTTATGTTCCACCGCTGCCAGATGAACTGAACGTAAAAGAAACAATAAAACAGATGACTAGTGAAAACGATGATGCTATTAACGTTGCTATAAGACTATGCCTTTACTGTATAAAAGCCCAAATTTTCCTGGATGGCAATAAGCGCACATCCATTATTTTTGCAAATCACTATTTAATTTCTCATGCAGGAGGATTTTTAGTAATCCCCGAAAAAGAGGTTGGGAAATTTAAGCGCTTGCTTGTGAAATACTATGAAGGAAACGATGCCTGCGCAATTGCGCCTTTTTTGAAAGAACGTTGCTGGAAAACAATTTAATGTTGTACAGTTGACCCAAGTGGGTGGCATTACCAATTCCGTTTGTTGGCCTTTGGTCTTGCTTGTCTTCTAAGAACTAACAGTACAGACAAGCCTAATGCAAGCACGGTAACAAGCTGATTTCTGTATGTGAACCAATAATGTTCATTGGAGTGTTTTAGAGCAAATATGTACCACACATACGGCAACAGCGCCAGCAACAGCAAAGGTACTACACGAGGAATTGCTTGCTTTAGTTGGTTTCTTTTGCGCACTGCAATATAAACAACAACAAACACAATAGCAACAACAGCCAGCACAGCAAATATTTTCGAAGGGAACATCATTTGAATTTGCTTTGCTAGAATGTTAGTGCGACTTAATTTACTAGCTTCATTAGAAACTTGGTTTTGTCTTGAACCAGATAGAAATAAAATTTCGCCCAGCCCATCGGCTATAGCAGGTTCACCAGTTACAATTTGTGCAATTGGCCACTTTATAGCCCAAGCTAAGCCGTAGCCTAAGCCCCACAAAATTGCACAGCCAACCAGAAGTTTTAGGTTTTTGGAAAGTGAAACTTTACCCTGCAAAAACATTAGCAGCGCAAGTGGCACTGCAAGCGTAATAATTGGGTTGCACAAAAAATCAAAGTAAGCCGTTAAGCAACCAACAACAAAGAATTCAATTTGCCAACCCCATTTTGGTGCAGGGCGTTTACGAGAGAGAGAGAGAGAGTGTGTGTGTGTGTGTGGATGCTTTTTAACTACTTGTGATTTTGTTTGACGTTTATGCTTGACAAATACATAAAGTACCCGAATGCTCATTAAAATTGACAGTAAAAATGATGAAGCAAATGAAAGCGACATGCACGCAATGGGGTATAGTACAATTGCATACGACAAGCCGAAAATGACACCGGCAGCACATGAGCGCAGCCTCGCAAGCATTGTGGCAGCAACAAAAATTAGTGCAGACATTAAAATAAATACAATAAACTGGATTTGCGAAATGTTGAAGAACAGTAACAGTGGCTTGAGCCATACCTTCCAGCCATGCCAATAACGGGTGTATTGTATTGCTAATGGGTTTTCGAGAACTGAAGTGTCAATTGTTTCAGCAAAATTAACAACTTCGTTGGGTTCCGTATCTGATGTGCGTGAATAATAGGCACCAAACGCACCTTTTAACCCCATGTCGGAGTTGTGGCCAGCAATATTTAACATTCTGGCATTTGTGTAATTGTCTACAGTGCCATATGTTGTTTTATTCTCTAGCAAATTAAAATTGTCGCCCTGCTTTAGCAATATGTCTGCCGATTCATGTAAATTGTTGGACAAAAAGGAAACTGGAATAGCATTAACCAACACTATTGCAAGCGAAAACGCCAGTATGAGTACTGCAAAAACTGCAGGGTATTTAATGAATTTTTGAAACATGCACACGCTCAGCTTGGTTTAATATTTCTTTACGTTAACCTTTAAATAACCATCTTCCCATATGGCAGTTCCCCTTATTACAGAAGTCATGTTGGTTATTTTTTGTGGCACGTCGCCCATTTGACCGTCAAAAATTAAATTGCCACTTTCGTCATAAATTTTTATAAGGTTGGAAACATTAAAATTTTCCAAAAAAGCAAAAAGTGTATTCATATTAGTATTCCTCTACAGAAATTATTTTTAGCTATGCCACGCATTGTAATACTTGTTTTAAATGTAAACAAATTAAGCTGAATCGGTTGCAAACATAAGTACAAGACTATTTGATTTGAAATTTTAATTTGCAAACATCAAAAAGCAAGCATAATTTTTGCGAACACATTTTGTCATACACCTTGTACAAAGCTCGCAAAACACAAAACCAAACAACCTGTTTCATTGAGTTATCATGGTATTTACAGACAAAATTGCAAAATATACCACGATAACTTAGAAATTTAGTATACTTTTACGGCGACCGATTGGAGAATGTATGCGCTTGTTTAAGAGAGAAGAATACCTGAAGAAAATTCGTGGCTTTTATCACGACTGTGAAATGATAAAAGTAATTACTGGTGTGCGCAGGTGTGGAAAATCTTGCCTTATGCACACGATAGAAAATGAACTAATAGAATCTGGCATTTCAAGCGACCAAATTGCTTTTATTGATTTAGACAAGCATGGCTTTCGGTCAGTCAAAACAGCAGATCAGCTTGAAAATTTAATTGATCCGATGCTTCAAAAGGAAGGTATTAAATATCTTTTCATTGATGAAGTTCAAAATGTTAACGGCTTTGAAGAGGTAATTAATGGGTTTCGTGCTGAAGGCGATTTCTCAATATTCGTTACTGGCTCAAATTCTTATTTGCTTTCGGGTGAGCTTATTACAAAACTCACAGGGCGTTATATAGAGTTTGAGATGCAAACCCTTGATTTTTACGAATACTGTGAAATGAAACGGTTTTTAGGTTTAGAAATTAACCCAGACCCAACCGCAGAGTTGGATGCTTACATTCTTGCTGGGGGTTTTCCTAGGGCACTTTATTACTCAAACTTGCAAGACAAACGCACTTATTCACGCTCGATTGTTCAAGAAATATTTGAGAAAGACATAAAAAGGCGTATAAAAATTAAGAACGTTTCAGTTTTTAATTTAGTGCGCGACTATATTATCAACAACTTTGGCGCCACAACTTCGCTTAAAAACATTATTGCTGATCTCGAATCCAAACAGGGGGTTCGCATTAGTCGTGAAACTTTGAACCGCTACATTCAAGCGCTAGAGGATGCTAAAGTTATAAGCAAATGCACAAGATTCGATGTTAAATCTCGTAAATCGCTTACGGGTGAGCAAAAGTACTATTTGGCTGATTTAAGTTTCTATTTCGCATTGAATACCGATAACAGAATAAATTATGGTCCTGTTCTTGAAAATATTGTATACCGTTATGCAAAGAATTTAGGCTATGAAGTTAGCATTGGACGTATTGGCAAGCTGGAATGCGACTTTATTTTAAGAGGTCGCAACATGGGCTATTCATATGTTCAGGTTGCAATGACAGTAATGAATAGCAAAAAAACGGAAGACCGTGAGTACAGAGTACTTGAAAAAATTCGCGACAATTATCCAAAATTCGTTATAACACGTGCAGACCCTATTCAATACCGTAATGGCATCATTCATAAAAATGTAAGCGAATTAATTAGCAAACAGCTTGATTTTAATGCCTAGATTAAAACGATTTACTAATTTACCTAACCCCACAAACGAGTAATGCTTTCCTTTTTTGCGTGCTGTTTTCACGCTTCCATTCAAGCAAATTGTTGTAAAAGCTGCGTTTAAACACCTTGACCTGCATTTATGCCGCTAACTCAGCTGAAAATATCGTCAATATGCCGCTAACTCAGCAAAAATTTTAGCACTTTTTGCCCCTAAGTCAGCAAAAGGGGTTTATCCAAACACTTAATTTGCCAAATCAAAGAGTGTAAACTTTAGTTGTTCATAATTTAGTTATTGACATTTAATCTCATTAAGTTATTATTATCAATAGAGAATCTAATTCGCAAATTATGACAGGTAACAAAAAAGTGGAACGTAAAACAATACAGCGCAGCATTATTGAAACAGAGCTAGAAAACCTTGCTAACCACCCAACAGCGGAGGAAGTCTACATTGCTGTTCACAAAAAGCATCCAAGCATTGGCAAAGCTACGGTTTATCGTACGCTCTCAAAAATGGCTGAAGATGGCAGTGCGCTTTGCGTGAAAA
>CAYVDR010000044.1:0-9570 GCA_964450625.1 uncultured Senegalimassilia sp. | reverse complement strand
GAACTTTGTCATAGATTATTAGTTGCTTTCAGTGGCATAAAGCACTGCGCCTCAAAGCAGATTGGCAGGACGGCCAGACTTGCTGTTTGCGGGCAGTGGAAGTTGACTGTTGGATTTAAATTTTCTGGCGGTATTAGCGGTGCATTAAATGATGAAAACGACCCAACTTTTCAAAAGCGAAAGGAACATGCACAACGTTATTATGACGAAGTGCGAAAACGTAATGCAGAAAATGAAATTAGCACAATTTCAAAAAATTCAAATCTTAGTGAAGAAACAGTGAGAATAGCATACGAACACATTTTCATAAATAAACATAAACTTGAGGAGGGCTATATGCGTTTCTTTCCAGATTACGATATGGCGCAAAGCTGGCAAAGGTTGCGGGAAGGCACAAACATACAGAAACACGATATTACATTACTGCAGCATGAGGCTTTAGAAGCCTCCTATATGAAGCAAGGGCACTCGTATAGTAAAGCACATGAAAAAGCTTGTGAAATGGGGTACAATTATCAAAAAGAACTTGAAGCATGGTCGCAAAGTTAGGGGTGCAAAATGGTTGGATACAAAAAAATTAAGCTTAACGATAAGTCAGCAATTTACGACTATTACCCAGAAAATAATAGAAACACCAAGGGTACAGTGCTCTATCATAGAAAAAATGGTGACATGCAAATAATTAAACGCTCCGATAATGATTCACGCTCTGTTTACGCTTGGCATTTAAGAGATAGACTTGATGAGTTTAACAAAACAGGCAACTTCCGTGAAACTGGCTACGTTGCTTGGTACTAGCAGTAAAAATTCAAACATCGTGGGTTTTTTGCGCTAAGTGCCCCTGAACAATTATCATACAGTTTCTGCGTTTATTCCGCTTTGCTTTTGCTAAACCAAATTAAACGAGGAAGGTTTCATGCTGAAACGTTTTCAGAAGTTGTTGTTTGCTCAAAAGTTTTTAGTTGCATTTGCGCTGTGTGTGCTTGCTGTTGGTGCGTTTGTGTGTCCAAATGCCACAGCAAGCGCTGCGCAAACGGCCAGCCAAAGTGGTTGGGTTACAGAAGCTGATGGCACTCTCCACTGGTATGAAAATGGGAGTATTGCAGCAGATAAAGCATTTTATGACGAAGGCACAAACGCATGGTACTGGGCAGATGCCGATGGCACAATTGCCACAAACAAAGATGTCTTCATTCCTGTGTCTAACGATGACAGAAGCCAAGGCAAGTGGGTGCGCTTTGATGAAAATTCACGCATGGTTAAAGGTGAGGATTGCCGTTATGGCGGCTGGTATTACTTCGATGAAACAACAGGAGAAATGGCAAAAGGGTTTAAGTTGCTTGAAAAAGGCGAGCTTAAATGGGTTTGCTACGACCGCATAACTGGGCAGATGTATCATGGTGAGGCAATTGATAGTGGAAACTGGTACTATTTTGACGAATATACTGGTGCAACGTACTATGGTTTTAGATACTACCCTTACGCAAACAAATGGGTGTGTTATGACCGTATAACGGGTGTAATGCATCATGGTCAAGCTGTGGATTGCGGCAATTGGTATTACTTCGATGACTACACAGGCGCAACACAATATGGCTTTAGGTGCATAAGTGACCAACAAAAATGGGTTTTCTATGACCGCATAACAGGGGCAATGCAAAAGGGCGAGCAAGCAATTGATGGTGAATGGTACTTTTTAGATGGTACTACTGGTGCGGTTAAGTATGGTTTTCACTGGATTTCAAGCGGCAACAAATGGGCTTACTATGACAGCATTTCAGGCAAAATGTTGCACGGTACGTTTTCCATAGGCGGGAAAACGTACACGTTTAACACCTACACTGGTGCACTTGAAAATGAGAATAATTTTAACTTGTTCTTGCCTTCAAATTACACTAAACAAACTGCTCTAGGCCACCAACTTGCAAATGGTCAAGTTAGAAGTGTAAGAGCTTTCGCAGACAGCATTTTAGCAGGCATTGGCGCATCAGATTATGCTGGTCTAACTTGGAACTGGTTGTTTAGTTTAGACGGAACTAATTTTTATGAACCAAACATGACGGGCAGCAGTGCTGGTGCTCGCCTACGCAGTAGTGTTATGTCGCACGGGGCTTCATTTGTTGGGGCTTGCATTCCAAATCAAGGTTCAATGAACTTTTTCTCGCATTTGCAAAACTCAGATTACGGCTCTGAAAATTATGCGGTTGTAATGCTTGGCACAAATGATAGAGGTTCATATCAAGCCAGCGAGAACTTGAGCGACTACATATACTATGCAAATAATTTTATAAGCCGTCTTTCTTCAATTTATGGTGGCAATATTGTTGTTCTCTCAAGCATCCCCGTGCAAAATGAAACATATAATTATTCACTTGCAAGTGCGAATTCAGCACTTAGCGGGCTTTGTTCAAGCAATGGCTGGGCATTCGCTTCAGCTTACGATGCTTTTGAGTATTACCGCAACCTAGAAGGCTTTAGCAAGGAAAGCTGCTACACCGATGGCACCCACCTAAACAACCGTGGGCAAGAAATTTTATGGATGGCACTGCAGCAGCTGCTGGAATTGTAAAGATACTGTGCAACATCGTTTAGCATTAAGCCATTGAACCGTAAAATGCAAATGTAGAATATAAGGAGATAGCAATGCTTAAAAGGAATCACAAAATTAGAAAACATGCAGGGCGTTGGAACAAAAAACAAGGGGTTTCAGTTTGTAGCAAAGTGCTTTCTGGCACGCTTGCACTAACTCTTGCTACATTTGCTTATGGCAGCCTGCCATCAGGCAGCGTAGATGCTTGGGCAACTGAAGCTACAGGGCAAACAGAAGCGCTTGCAGCACAGGGCATTGAAGATGCTACTCTGGCAACACAAAGTAGCGATGCAGCATCAAATAACGAAATAGCAACCGCAAACACCACTACTGAACCTGTCCAACAACAAACTGTTAATGCTGAACCTGCTAGCACCGTTAGCACAAGTAGTCGCCCAGATTCAAACTATGTTGGGTTTTACACCGACATGGATGGCGTGCGTCGTTGGTATGAAAACGGAATAATTGCAGCAGATAAAGCATTTTACGACCCAAATACAGACGCCTGGTATTGGGCTGATGCTGACGGTTCAATTGCTACAAACAAGGATGTTTACATTCCAGTTTCAAATGAAGACAGAAGCCAAGGCAAGTGGGTGCGCTTTGACGAAAATTCTCACATGATTAAAGGCGAGGATTACCGCTACGATGCCTGGTACTATTTTGACGAAATAACTGGGGAAATGGCTAAGGGGTTTAAAGACCTTTGGACAGATGGTCAAGGAAAGTGGGTTTGCTACGACCGCATAACTGGCCAAATGTACCACGGTCAGGCAAACGACCTTGGAAATTGGTACTACTTTGACGATTATACTGGTGCAACACAATATGGTTTTCGCTACATTCCTGAAGACAATAAATGGGTGTTTTACGACCGCATAACTGGCATTATGCAATACGGCGAACAATACATAGATGAGGGCTGGTATTACTTAACTCCTGTCACTGGTGCCGTTGACTATGGCTTTAGTTACATTCCAACAGCTAATAAGTGGGTTTACTACGACCTTGTAACTGGCAGAATGATTTACGGTCAACAACGAATTGATGGCAAGCTTTACTACTTTGATGAATGCACGGGCAGGCAATATTCTGGCAACGACATTAGAAACAAGTTAATTGGCACGGTTCAATCCACCTATGGTGCAAACCTAGACTGCATTGGTGAACTGCGCAACGCAGGTGGCAGTGTGTGCTATGAAGGGCCATGCATGAGCTATGTTTGGTGGTGTTTTTGGCATGCAGGGCTTAATCAATTCTTGTGCGATGGCGCAATTTCAGGTTGGCCGCACGACAATTCAAATTGGTATGCCGCACGTGGGCGCTACGACATGGCACCTATGGTTGGCGACATTGCATTTTTCCGCTATTCTGGCTGGGCAGATGCAATTGGTGCTAGCACAAGTCATGCTGGCATTGTAATTGCCGTTTCTGGTGGTTCAGTGTTAGTGGCAGATGCCCTTGACAGTGGCATTTGGCCACGCTGGTATAGCATTGGTCAATGCGTAGGTTTCGCTCACCCTTATTATGACTAGTTCACACTGAATATAAACGCACTTGGTTGTTTGCTTTCCAAGTGCGTTTTGCTTTTATTCAGTTTTTTTTGTTGCTGTAATACATGCGCCCATTAAACCATTCGTAAAGCTTGTTTAGTGCAACTGCTGCAAGCGGCAGCATTAAAACAAAAAACGGCAGAGTGTAAATGGATTTTGCCTCCCAAAGCGCATACACCAAAAATCCCAACACTATGCTTGCAGGCAGAAGCGTTAAAACACAACGACTAGGTGCCGTTTTCTTTTTGCGTATGCGCCAAGCCATAACAGCAAATGCCAATGCGCCAAAGTAAACAACAAGTTGGTAGGAATCGGCAAACAACCGCATTGGCCAAGTTGAGTTGCCGTAAAGCACATCCCACGCCACCGAGCCATATTCGCGTTCATTATTTTGCCCTGTCATTGCACTTGAAGAATAGTAATCGGTCTGGTACAGCGGCATTGCCCACTCACTTGCAAGCTTAGTTTTGAAAAAATTGAAGCCTTCGCGAGGGTGTACAACGAAGTTTGCAATGCTGTCTTTAATTTCCGAAAGAGCCATGCTGCTTTGCGCTTTAGAATCGCCATTGCATTCTTCGTATATGTTGTAGGCGTGCATGCTCCACCAACCAGGGGTTTCAAGCGGGTTGTCGCTGCGAAGCCCCATTGCAATCCAGGAGGTTTTTGGCATGCCGCTGCCGAAGTTTGCACCTGTTTGCGCTTCTAGCACTTTTGTGGGAAGCCCGCCAGCTTGCTGCGCTAGAAGGGCACACACCAACGTTACAACAAAAAGGGACGCGCTTTCATTTTTTATCGCTTCAACAATAAGTAGAATTGCCATGGCAATTAGAAAAATGATGCATGTGTTTTTTACCACCATTGCAAGTGCAATTGCAACAAAAGAAAGCGCAACAAATATTAGTTTGTTCTTGGTGCTTTGCTGTTTTAAACCGTGGGTCAACAGCGCCAGTGCTAAAGCCGAAAACATCAAACCAGCTGTGTTGCCGTATATAAGTGCGCACGACATTAACAGCGGAGTGCAAACAGCACAAAGAACCAGGCACAAATTTTGCGTGCGCACTTTGTTTGTGTAACTTTTTACAATCCAGAAAAGGCAAAGCACAACAATAACATTTGCCAGCGCATTTACAATTTGAAAAGCAATGTAATTCTCATGCCCAAACAGCGCAAAAATAAGTACAAACAAATACATTGAGCCTGCTTGGTAGGGGTAAAGTGTAAAGTAGAAATTGGGGCTGAACACACCTTCACTTTCCACACCAGTGCTAAATGCGCTTAAATTGCCATTCAATAATTCCTGCGCCGCAACGCTTAAAGAAATTGTGTCATTAAAGCTGTAAGCCTGGGTGTTAAGCGAAAAGACCCAAATGAGCTGAGCAATAAACACCCACGCACAAACGCATGCAAGAAGCACTTTAGGCTTGCATTTGCCAGGCTTGCACTTCCACACAACAAAAAGCAAGCACAGCAAAATTGCTGCACCTAAAACGCTAGCAGCAATCTGGCTTAACCCGTCGGGATTTAAAGCGTAAGCCAACAGTGGTTTTTCAGCATAATTTTCGCCACTTAAAATGCCGAAATTGGCGGAGTAAAGCAGTGCTATGCCACTAAGTGATGCAAGTACAACTATGCAAATGACCTGCCCTATTGAATAAAGCGAATTTGACAGTCTTCCATTAAAAGGCTTGCTTTGGTTTTTTGAAGTATGTTTAGCTTTCATTATTTCTTACCTGCTTGCTTTCACGTGTTTTGGTGCTGGTTTTGTGGGTGTTTTAACTTTCTTGCGCAATGTTGGGAAGTAAACTGCATTTAGTTTTGGGACTAAGTAAACAATGCCGCACATGCATGCAATAAATGCCAAGCGCACAATCAGGAACACCACCCAGCCACCATGCGGGAAAACGCCAGTGCACCATTGTATGAATGGTGTCCATAAGCATCCCAGAAACACATCATCTTCCACAATGTGAAAGCAAAATATAACAAGTGTGTTTCTGCCAACCCATGCCATAAATTTCGTTATTGCCGCACAGTGTTTTTCAATAAACCTGCAAGTGCGAAACACAACATAAGCTGCTGCAAACGAACCTATAACATCGCCAATGCCGCTTGGCAGTGCAAACAACGCAAACGACATGTTTTCATTTGTAGCAAGCAAATACACTGCCCAAATGACCAAACACACGCCAAACGCCACCTTTTGTGGCAAGCCATCAGTTTCCAAAATTTTATATTTGCGTGCTTGTGCGCCTGCGTAAACAAATGCAGCGGCACAAACGCCTGCTTGTATTGACAGGGGCAGTTGCACATGAAGCGCAGAGCGCCACCCAACAATAAACAGCCCAACAATCCAAAGCGTGGGTTTGGGCAGGCGTTGCACAATTAATATGATTATTTGTGCCCAGAACAGAGCCAGCAAAAACCAGATGCCGCCAATGCGTTCGACAGGCACAAACATTAGCGTCGTGCTAGAGCCGGCACCATACAAGGCAGCTTGTAGCCAATGGATGAACGCCTCGCGCATGCCCGTGTTTAAAACGCCAGCAACAATAACGCAGCCTAAAATGATTATTGCACAGGTTACGATGTAGGGGGTAATTATGTTTGACCAGGCACGTTTGAAGAATTGCTTGTTCAGCACAGTGTCTAGCTTAAAAAAGTAGCCGCTTGCAACAAAAAACACTGGCAAGTGGCACGAAAAGGCAAGGTGAACAACTTTACTTGGCATCCCGCCTGCCATGGTTGAGGGGTAAACAATTCCAACGTGACCTAGAACAATGAAAAAAATTGCCACACATTTGGCAACATCAAAAAACGCAATTCTTTTTTTTGGCATACTCTTTTGTTTCCTTTTTTTAAACTTTAAGTTTTTTGCATTATAGCAAACATGTTTTTGTAGATTATTTTAAGACGTTGTGATTGCCATATATATATATATATATCTTTTTTTAAGTTATACTGAAATTATTATCCATTTTTCCACTATTTATTGTCAAATTTTGTTTTGCTTGGTGGAAGCAAAAAGGAAGGATTAGCTATGGTAAGTAAAGTAAAAATTGGTCTGGTGGCATTTATTGCTGGCTTGCTGGCCTGTTTTGCGTGTGTTTGCGTAAGCCAGAAAGCTTGGGCCGAAGGAGACGATTTAATTCTAGGCATGTTTTGGAACAGTGACACAGATTTATCAGACACGCTGTACCTTTCAAACGATGGCGTGAATTTCAACAGAATTACAACGCCATTTCAATGCGAAGCTGGCAGCAGCAACGACACTGTAGTTGGTCTTGGGGTGGACTATGTCCATTCAATTCACGACCCAGGTTTGTTTTATAAGGATGGCAACTTTTGGACAGTTGGTGGCTACGTTCAGTACCAGGACGGTTTGGGGTATCGCTTAACACCAATGTTTGCAAGCTCGAAAGACTTAATGCATTGGTCATACCCAGGCAGCGGCAGTGACACGAACCTTGCCCCAACAAACACACCAGCTGGCACGCATGGTAATGGGGAATACGACACATGCGGTAGCGAGGCTTTTGCAGCAAGCGATGGCAACGTGTGGTTTGTAACAACGCTTGGCTACTTCGGAATGAATCATGGCGACAGCTACAACGATACAATGATGCCTTACATCTGCAAAATTACTAACCTTTCCCCTGGTGGCGACCAAGAAACACAACCATGGGCTCGTCCAAACATCAGCTATGGTGATTTAACTCCAATTAACTTGCCACTTTCTGGTTCAGACTGGCTTGACCCTTCACTTTACGAAGAAAACGGCAAGTATTATTTGTCCATCAAAAAAGACGGCATTACAGATATGATTTTTAGCATTGATAACTTGGACAATGCAGGTGATGCAAACGCTTGGACGCTTGTTTGTGACAACGTGGTTACAGGCTATGAAGGCCCTTCTCTTACAAAGGCGAACGGTGAATACTTCATGTACACCGACAAACTAAAGGATTACCCTTTTGGTGCGTCCGATGGCACAGCAGGCACTTTTGTAACTCGCTCTGGCTCGCTAAATAGTGGCTGGTGGGGCACGCAGCGCATTAGCACTAAAGGCAGAAACGACGACGGCAGCACATACGACATTCCAAACCGTCACGGTTCAGTTCTAAAAGTCCCCGATGAAGCAAAAGAAACCGTGAAGAAGGCATACGCACAAGCTGGTTGGGAAGCATACTATGAATATCCCAACATCTATGGCTCAACGTCTGCTGACACGTCAGCTAAGATTGCAACAAAGGCTTACCCTAACGGTTGCGACACTGTAATTGTTGCTCGCGACGATGACTTTGCCGACGCAATGTCCGCCACTGGTCTTGCTGGCACGTTAAACGCTGCAATTGTGCTAACCGACCGCAACAGCTTGTCAAGCAGTGCGGCTGAAGCAATTAAAACGCTAAAAGCAAAGAAGGCATACATCATTGGCGGCACGGGTGCTGTTAAGCAGGAAGTTGACAATGGTCTTAAAGAGCTTGGCCTTACGGTTGAGCCGCGCGTCTTTGGCAATGCTTCTTGGGACACTTCTGTTGAATGCGCAAAGCTTATTAAAACTCTTGGTGGCAACGAGCAAAGTGAGGTTATTGTTGCCATGAGCTCTAACTTCCAGGATGCGCTTTCAATGAGCTCTTACGCCTACAAATACCATGTGCCAATTTTGCTTGAAACCGATGCAAACCAGGGCAGAAGCCTGACGTATGATGCTATTAAGTTTGTGCGTTCAACAAACGGTACAATTTATGTACCAGGCGGCAAGGGTGCTGTGCCAGAGTTTAGCGTCGAAGGCACATTTACAGGGCGCACAATTCAGCGCCTTGCAGGTGAAAACGGCTACGACACATCCAACCAAATTGCAACTTACATGGTGGCAAACAACAAACTTTCGGTCGAAACTGTGTGCCTAACAAATGGTGCGCCAAACCCTAAGGGCACAGACGCACTGGCAGGTGCTGCACTTGCAGGCGTTAACAATGGCGTTATTTTGCTAACAAATGCAAAGGATAGTTTGGGCGAGGCTGAAAACTACACAACAATCGATGGCACCGATTCAGCTGGTAGCGCAGGTTTTTTGAAAACAAATGCTAAAAGCATTAAAAACACCTATGTGCTTGGTGGACCTTACGTTATGCCTCAGTCCATTTGCGAGCGCATTGAGCAATATGTAACAATTACCAAGGCGGATGCTACGTCTGCGTAGGGTTTAGAACTTAGTGCTTAGTGGTTAGAGTTTATAGCTGAGAATTTAGAAATAACTCTGGCGTTTTAGATGCCGCGCAACAAATGAGTTGTGCGGCATTTTTGTTTGCAATAAACCAAATGGAAACACAGGGCGGCACAATTCACGAGGTTTTAGATGATTAAGGAACCCCCATCTGCCATCCCTAAGTTGAATTATTGCATCAACTTCCAAGCCGTCAGAAT
>CAYVDR010000043.1:0-9649 GCA_964450625.1 uncultured Senegalimassilia sp. | reverse complement strand
GTGCAATTACAACATTGCTGCAACCTTGAGGAAATGCTTCTTTTGCAATTGCATTAGCAGTGTCAGCAGACTGTGTGCCACCGCCATCAAGCCGTGTTACTGGGGTTTCAGTCCTAGTTTCGTCAGCAAAGGCAAAGTTGCTATTTAACGGTGAAACACAAATCGCACACATTGCGCAAATTACCGTAAGTAAGATTACTGCCAACATTGCAAATGAAAGTTTTGAATTTCGCTGTGAACTTAAACTGCTGTGAACTAACATAGCTACACCTTCCAATCTTCTTCCAAAGTCTAAACTAAAATAAAAGTAAAGACCATTCATTAAATATACGGAAGTTACTTTACATGCATGAAAGTAAGAGGTAAATGCTTGTTCTTGTAAATGGCATGTTTTTAGCTACATTTGGTTATGCATTTTAAAAACTTGGGAAGGTTAAATGACCTAGCAAAAAAATAGCGAATGTATGCACCTGCACTCTATTTTGAATTTTATTCTACATTTTTTGCCTTTTTGCCCCATAATGTTTAATATGCATTTTGGTTGTTCTTGCAATGAAGTGCCTTGAATTTATTTTCCGTTCAAAGTAAGGTTTGGTCTTACTTTAGGCGGGTTCGTTTAAAGTAAGTGCATTGAACATGCAAGTTTTGCTAATGAACGTTTACATGGAGGTGTTTATGTCCAGTTTACGAACATCAAATAAAAGCAGGCGTTTTGTTACAGGTGTTGCAAGTGTTGCTGTTTCGGTCACGCTAGCGTGTGGCTGCATTCCTTGTGCAACACAAAATGCAAATGCCGATACTGCAGCTGAAATTCAAGCGCAAGCTGATAGCGCAATGCAGCAAATTAACAGCATGCAAGAAATTGCAACTGAACATTACAATGAATATGTTCAAGCTCTCGCTGATTACGAGGCCGCAAAACAAACGTGCAATCAGCTAAAAGCCGATGTTGATAAAGTAAATGAAGAAATGGCAGCCGTGCAAGACCGTCTTGGTACTCGTGCACGCTCCATGTATCGCACAGGTTCTTCTTCGTTTTTGGATTTGCTGTTTGGTTCAGCATCATTTGAGGAATTCGTAAGTAATTGGGACTTATTGGTTCGTGTAAACCAGGGCGATTCTGACTTAGTCGATTACGAGCGCGAACTTCGCGAGCAAATTAACGCTAAAGAAAAGGAATACGAAGCACAAGCTTTTGCTGCAGAAGCAAAAGCAAACGAGGCTGCTTCACAATACCAACAAGCGCAGTCAACAATCGAGCAAATGCAGGCTGTTTACAACAACCTTTCTGCCGAGGCTCAAGCAGCCTATGCTGCCGAACAGCAAGCTGCAGCGGCAGCACAACAGGCTGCTGCTTCTGCATCAAGCACAAGTGAAGCTGAGGCTTACAGCAGTGCTGCTGCAGAATATGGCGCAACCGTAAATTCGGACGGCAGCGTTTACGACTCATCCACAGGTCAAACTTACTCTTCAGTTTCTGCATACACATCGGCTACTGGCAATGACATTGTAAGCCGCGCTCGTTCCATGATTGGTTCAAGCTATGTTTGGGGCGGCACTGGTGGCTCGTGGGGCGGCTTTGACTGCTCGGGCTTGGTAAGCTATGCAATTACAGGGCAGGAAGGCAACCGCCTTGGCACCACTAACACATTCATGGGTTACGAGCAATCAAGCACACCTTCTGTTGGTGACTTAGTTGTAAATTCTGGTCACGTTGCAGTTGTTTCGGGTGTTGATTCCAATGGCAACATCACAAGCATTATTCACGCCATTAACGAAAGCCAAGGCGTGCAGGAAACTGGTATGAGTGGTTATTTCAATTCTGGCGACTACACCGTTGTTCACTCTAGCTAGTTTATGACAATAGCATTCGTTGAAGTTTTTACTGACGGCGCATCCCGCGGCAACCCTGGGAGGGGCGGCTGGGGTGCGCTTTTGCGTTTTCGCGACACAAAAGGCAAAGTGCACGAGCGCGAAATGTCGCAAGGCTACACTAAAACCACTAACAATCGCATGGAAATTATGGGCGTTATTTCTGCTCTAGAAGCCTTAAAGCGTAAGTGTCATGTGCATGTATACAGCGATTCTAAGTACCTTGTTAACGCCTTTAATGAAAAATGGGTGTACGGCTGGGAAAAGAAGAACTGGAAAAATGCCAATAAAGAAACTGTTAAAAACGTTGATTTATGGCAGCGTTTATTAAACGTTGTAAGAAAACACGAAGTTGAATTCAGTTGGGTGCATGGGCATGCAGGGCACCCAGAAAATGAACGTTGCGACACGCTTGCAACCCAGGCGGCTGATGCAACGTCTGGTCACATTGCGGATGTAGGCTATGAGAAAGAGTTCGGCTCTGGCACTATTCACAGCATGTTTGAAGGCATATAGCTTCCCTAAGTTCACAAAACCCCGTGCGTTTAGTGCTAGACACAACAATAAGTTGCGAGTTTTCTTTAAGCTCAAGCTCGCGTTTTAAAAGTGCTTTTTGCTTTGCAGCAGCATTTTTTGAAAGCTTGTCAGCTTTTGTTAGCACAACAACGTGCGGTAAATTTAATTCTTGCAAAAAGCCAATCATTTGTTTGTCCAGTTCAAATGCAGCATGGCGAATGTCAACTAAGCTAACAACCAGCGCAAAGTTGCGTTTTTGGAAAAAGTAGCCTTCAATTAGTTTTGCCCAGCGTGCCTTTTCAGTTTTTGAAACTTTTGCATAGCCATAACCAGGCAAATCAACAAAGCGTGCACTTTCGTTAGCAAAGAAGTTAATAGTTTGGGTTTTGCCAGGCTTTTGCGAGACTCTTGCTAAGTTCTTGCGCTCAAAAAGCGTGTTTAAAAGCGATGATTTGCCAACGTTTGAGCGCCCCGCAAATGAAATTTCTGGCAGTGTGCTTTTTGGCAATTGTTCAGTTGTGCCAAACGATTGTTCAAATTTTATGTTGTTAAAATTCATTTGTGATATCCCTCTTTTTTTGGCGCTTGTTTTGTTGACGCTTGTGTAAAACAGGGCTATTCTACTGGGAATTTATTGGCTGTGTTTCAAATTCTTAAGTAAGGCACACAGCACTCGTTCAATTTTGAAAGGTATGGTTATTATGGCATTTCCAAAAGGTGCAGGTTGGTACGTTGCAGGCGGTTTTTTACTTGGCACGCTTGGCACAAAGGCGCTAACAAGCAACGCGGCTAAACGCTGCTACGTGCAAGGCGTGGCCAGGGGTTTGCAAGCAAAAGAAGCTTACAAAGATGTTGTGGAGCAAGCGCGTGCTCAGCTAGACGACATTGTGGCAGAAGCAAACTATATTAATGTTAAAGGCAGTGAAGCAAAGCCAACAACTGCAAAAGCAGCTTCTAAAACCACTGCTGCAAAAAAAGCAACAAAAACAACAACTGCTAAAAAGAAATAGCCTCTCATTTAAATGCAATTTGAAATTACACATGAAGTTCCAGGGCGCATGCGAGTTATGCTTGCGGGCAAAGTGCCTGCAAACCAGCTTGATGCGCTCTACACAACTCTTGCGGCTTGTGAAAGCGTTAAAAAGTCGAAGGTTTACCCGCGCATTGGCAGTATCTCAATAACTTATGTTCCAACGAAAGTTGCTAGGAGTGCTGTTCTTGCGCACCTAAAAGCAATAGATGAAGCTGCAATTGAGCGCGCGATGCAGGGCGCATGTGTTGAAGTTGCCCCGCGTGCGCACGCGCTTTTAATGGACTTAGCCTTGCTTGTGGGCGGTCATTTTTTGCGCCGCGCATTTCTGCCAAAAATTCTAAGCTTTGCATACACGCTGTTTAGCTATCGCAAGTTTTTGCTTGCAGCCTTGCGCTCACTTGCAAAATGCAAGCTTGATGTGCCAGTGCTTGATGCAGCTGCCATTGGAATTTCGTTTGTAAAAGGCGATGCGCGCACGGCAGCATTAACCATGCTGCTTTTAAATGTTGGCGAGGTTTTGGAAAAGTATACGCAAAGCCGCTCGGAAGGAGCGCTAATAAATGCGTTGTTGCAACTTCCCGAAACTGCGCAACTTGTTGAAGGCAACACGGAGCGTCAGGTGGCTGCAAATGCGCTTGAAGTTGGTCAGCTCATTGCTGTGCGCACAGGCATGCCAATAAGTGTTGACGGCGTTGTTGTAAGCGGCAGTGCAATGGTTAACCAGTCGGCGCTAACAGGCGAGCCGCTAGCAATTTCTCGCAGCACGGGCGACAACGTTTTTGCAGGTACATCCGTTGAAAGTGGCGAAATTATTGTAAAGGTTAGCGTTGCGCAATCGCAAACGAAACTTCGTTCAATTGTTAACATGGTAAATGCTACTAAAAGCTGTCAATCGCGTGCGCAAAGCCGCATGGAAAACATGGCTAACAAAATTGTGCCATGGAATTTTTTGCTTGCAGGCGTTGTGGCTCTAACAACAAGAAGTCTTGTTAAAACGTCGGCTGCGCTTATGGTTGACTTTTCGTGTGCGCTTAAGCTAACGGGCTCCATTGCTGTGCTTTCTGCCATGCAGCAGTCTGCAAAAATTGGTGCTACAGTTAAAGGCTCAAAGCATCTTGACAACATGGCTTGTGCAAACACAATAGTGTTTGACAAAACAGGCACGCTTACACGTGCCACACCCGAGGTTGCAAAAGTGCTAACGCTTGGTGCATGGTCTGAAAATGAGGTGCTGCGTTTTGCGGCTTGCTTGGAAGAGCATTTCCCGCATCCTGTGGCGCGCGCTGTTGTTCGTGCTGCTGCAAAACGCAACTTAAAGCACCGCGAGCGCCATGCAAAAGTTGAATACATTGTAGCCCATGGCATTGCAAGTGCTTTAGACGGCAAGCGTGTTGTAATTGGCTCGGAGCACTTTGTTGTTACTGATGAAAAAGTTAAAATTTCTGCTGCAACACGTCGCAAAATTTCTGCAGAAACTGAAGGCTTGTCGCCACTTTACTTGGCGGTAGATGGCAAGCTTATGGGTGTTATTGGCGTACATGACCCGCTAAAGCCAGGCACTGTTGATGCCATTAAAATGCTGAAGCGCCAGGGCTTTAGCCGTGTCATAATGCTTACGGGCGACAACGAACGCACAGCGGCGCGCATTGCAAAAGCTGCTGGTATTACTGAATTTAAAGCCAACTTGCTTCCGCAAGACAAATACAACTTTGTAAAGCAACTTAACGCGCAAGGTGCAAAAGTTGTTATGGTGGGCGATGGTGTAAACGACGCCCCCGCCCTTGCCCTTGCAAGCGTTGGCATTGCAATGGGGCAGGGCACTGCTGTTGCAAAAGAGGTGGCAGACATCACGCTTACAACTTCCACTATTGAATCCATTGTTCATTTGCGTAAGCTAAGCGAAGGCTTGCTTGGTCGCTTGAACAAAAGCTATGCACAGGTTATGCTAATAAATTCGGGGCTTTTGGCTGCTGGCATTGCTGGCGTAATTACCCCGCAAGCATCGTCGCTTTTGCACAACGCCTCAACCGTTGCACTTTCACTTAGGAATTCAAGAAGCTATTTTTAATTTTGTTCAAACCCTAATTTTTTTTGCGGGAGGCATAGCTGATTATGGAATTTTTGACGCTGTTCATTGTTGCCTTGGTTATCAGTTCCATTGGCTTTAAAAAATTTGTTTGGTTTATTTCTTTAGGCTACGGCTTTGCAATTGCAGGAATTGGTGTCACGTTAATGGTCATGTTCCATTCATCCTTAACACCAGTTACGGTAATTATGTCTGTTCTATTAATTGTGTATGGGTGCAGGCTTAGCGGCTATTTGTTGATTAGGGAGCGAAAAAGCGCATCGTATCAAAAAACAATGAAAACGGAAATCAACGATGGCTCTAACATGAACTTTTTACTGAAGGTTGTTGTATGGGTTACGTGCGCACTGCTTTATTGCTGCGAGGCATCACCAATTTTTTTCAGGTTGCTGAATGCGAATGGGGCAGTGGCACAAACGGATGCGGCAGCAGTTATTGGTACAGTTTTAATGGCGTGCGGTATTGTTTTAGAATCTGCATCTGACTTAACGAAGAACGCGTACAAGAAAGCACACCCGAGGCGTTTTTGTGATGTTGGGTTGTTTAAGCTTGTAAGGTGTCCGAATTACTTAGGCGAGGTTCTTACTTGGACTGGCGTGTTTGTGTCTGGAATTACAATTTTGAACGGTGCATGGCAATGGTGTGCTGCGCTTGCAGGCTGGATTGGCATTGTTTATGTTATGTTTGGTGGTGCAAGAAGGCTTGAGCTTCGCCAGAATAAAAATTATGGAAACGACCCAGAATATCAAAAGTATGTTAAAACAACACCAATTCTGCTTCCATTTGTTCCGCTTTACAGCGTGGCAAAATACAAGTGGCTCGTTGGGTAAATACAAATGCAATTGCACGAGGAAGCCTTTTACTTGGAATTTTAAGCTTGCTTGCTTGAATAAATTGATTGCCCATCTTAATGTCAGCGTGCATTGTTAAAAGCATACGGCTTATTATCTTCATGGGGTGTTATATTGTAGATTAAAAAGCATAGCCGCGAGTGATAAAATGGTTTTGAACAAGTTATTTTTACACAGCACAGGAGGCAAAAAAATGGCTAAACCTAAAACTCAAGCATTTGAAACAATGGCAGGCACAATTACAAAACAACTTTCAAAGCGTGGCATGCAAGGTTACTATTGCGAAAGTTCTAAAGATGCACTTGAATTGGTCAAAAGCCTTGTAAGCGAAGGTTCAAGCATTGGCTTTGGTGGCAGCGAAACGTTTAGTGAAACTGGAATTAAACAAGCACTTGAACAGGGCAACTATAAAATGATAGACCGCTCTTTGGCATCAAGTCCAGCACAAGCGCGTGATATATATCTTTCGCACATGAACTGCGACACATTTTTCATGAGCACAAATGCTATAACTTTGTCAGGCGAGCTCGTTAACATTGACGGGAATTCAAACCGCCTTGCATGTTTACTCTACGGTCCTAAGCAAGTTATTGTTTTAGCTGGAATGAACAAAGTAGTCAGTGATGTTGAAAGCGCAATTAAACGAATAAGAACACATGCCTGCCCAGCAAATGCAACACGCCTTGGCTGCAAAACTCCTTGCGGCACAACTGGCGTTTGCACCGAATGTCACGTGCAAGATTGCATGTGCTGCAACGTTGTTGTTACGCGCCATAACAGGCATGAAGGGCGCATAAAAGTTATTTTGATTGCAGAAGACTTAGGGTTTTAGCACAGCTGTAACCAAAAAAATTGAACCTTTTAATGCGTCTAGCCTAGGCTAAACTTTTTGTTATTCGCAATTTTAAACCAAAGGCTTTACATACAGAAAGCTGGGGCAACACCAAAGGCATTGCTTGCATAGTAGCTGTTGTACGGGTCACCGTTGCCGTAGACACCCAGGAAATATGTGGAGTAAGTGGTAAGCGGCGAGCGCAACCACCAATAGGTGTTGTTGGCGCTTAAGGGTAGTGCACCTGAACGAGCTGTGTTAATACCTGATATACAACTATTGCTATCAGAACCGTTTATGCCGCCTGATTGTGATGCAAAGAATGCATATTGCATACCCTCGGTGTTTACGGCAGGTGCGCTTGACGCATAGTCAGTTGCACTCCCTACAATTTCAGAGTAGGAAAGCAAGAAAAAGTAATCGAAGGATGTGGAAACAGCTGAGCCCATATTACCTGTGTTGTTAGCTTTGCTTACCTGCATAACATCATCTGTAAACGCAGATGGGAAAAGGTTGTAGATGACTCCACCCTTTTGAAGCTTTGTATACAAGCTGGCTTTGCCATTGCAAGATGTCCAGCCATCAACGTTTGAATTTTCAGTTGCCATAGCTTCAGCAGCAGGCAAGCTGTGTGTTGCATGAAATGTTAGAACGCTACCGTCACCTGTTGTGTCAATTGCACTGTTCATGTGCGAGCCCACATTGATAATGCGAAATTCAGCATACTTATTTTTCTGGGCGGCTTCTTCTGTGCCAATAATGTTTGTTGCATCTGCCCAATTGGATGCTTCTTCACCATAGCTGGTGTATAGGCGCACTGCGTCACCCTCCATATAGCCCTTGTATTTGGCTAGGGTCTCACCTGTTGCTGTTGTTTTACCATTTTGTTGCTCGGTTTTCATTTTTTCAACGTCTGCTTTTAGCGTAGCACCTGAAACAAATGTTGCACTACTGTATTTTTCAGCTGCTTGCCAGGCTGCTTTTTCTAGTGCTTGGGCTCGCGCAGTTGCATCAGATATTTTATTGATTTCTGTTAAGTCCAAGCTATCTACCAAGGTTTTGGAAGCTAGGAAATAAGTGGATGCAGTGTATTTATCCCACTTCGCATAAAGCTTTGTATCTGCGCTTAGTGCTGCAGTTGATTTACCGTCTGCGTTAAATTCAAATCGTGTTTTAAGCTCGGGATCGGTATACCAACCAGCAAACACGTAGCCATCCTTTGTTGGGTTGGTTGGTTTAGTTAAGTTGTTACCCTTCACAACACTTGATGCAGACATGCCTGAGATAACGTTTCCATCGTCGCTTAAACCATTGGTACCGTTGTAGTAGGTTACGTTAATGGTATCTATCATTAAGTTAATCACTGGTCTGGCAGCAACGTAGTCGTAGCTAACAACATTGCCTCCGCTGTAAACTGTGCCATCATGGTACACGTGAGCTGCAAAGCGGGCGCTGATGCCTGGCGAGCGTGTCCACCAACTGCATTCACCATTTGAGCCATAGCCATAGGCACCTGCGGTTAATGCTGAATCTGTTGGTATGCACAACCTGTCATCGTTTGACATTCCTTCTGAATCTGTAACAGATGGTAAGAACACATAGTCTTCAGTTGTGCAAAGGGTATCAGTTGATTGATATTTATTAGTTACAAGTGAAGTTTTAGCAATTTTAGTTTTCTGCGTATTGCTGAATGAATTATAGAAACTGTTATTTAACCAGCTGCGAATGTTGCAATAATCTTGAGACCAATCATTGCCTGAACCTGTGCTGTTCCAAGCCATAAATGCAAGACCTTGCAAGCTCATTAGTGTCTGAACGCTACCTTCACTGGTAGTGCCACCCATACTAACTTTTTTCCACTCAACAACATCTGTAGTTGAATTGTCGTTATCTTGCTCATATGCACCAAACAACACGTGGTCGCATTTTGTACAGTGATAAGCAATATCGCTTTTGCCATAAGTTTCAAGAACGTGACCTGCAGACGCAACTTTGGAATAGTCGTTAGTAACATTTTTTATTGTGCTGCATACTTTGCAAGCAGTTTCAGTTCTGGTTACCGTGCCACCACCTGTACATGAACTGCAGGCTTTGCTGTCATTTGGCAGCGTTAGGGTTGTTGTGGTGGTTGTGTTGTTGTGCGCACGGTACTGCCCCACGTCAAGACCAGTAGTTGTATCGGCAACTGTAAGCGTTGTACCATTGTCAATTTTTGTTGAGCCATCGGCCTTGTTTACAGTAACACTTACCCCGCCATCTGCGACTGGTGTGGTATCGGTGGTTTGCACGGTTACAACAAAGTCTTTATCGTCTTCAGTTGTGCTCGGGGACTTCACAGTTAGTGCGCCCGCGCTGTCAAAGTTTATTGTAGCACCTGCAATGGCAGAGCCTGTTGTAGTGTCATTTGAAGTGTTAACTGTAATTTTATAGTTTGTATTATCTACTGGGTTTTTGATTGT
>CAYVDR010000042.1:0-9877 GCA_964450625.1 uncultured Senegalimassilia sp. | reverse complement strand
CCAGAAATGGAATTTGTTCAACTTCAAATTAATTACCTTGATTGGGAAAGCCCTGTTACGCAAGCGCGCAAAAACCTTGAGGTTGCGCGTGCGCACAATAAACCTGTTATTGTAATGGAGCCATGCCGCGGTGGGCGGCTAGCAAACTTACCAAGCAAAGTTGAGGCTCCCCTTAGGGCAGCGCAGCCTAGTTTAAGCATAGCTTCATGGGCGTACCGTTTTTGCTATAACCTTGAAGGTGTTGCAACTGTTTTAGCAGGCATGTCAACACTTGATCAAGTGAAGCAAAATGTTAAGGAATGGAGTAATGCTGGTGGTCCATTTTCTGAAGAAGAACAAGAAGCACTTAAAGAAGCCAGAAGCATATTGGAGCAAATGGCAAATGTTCCGTGCACAAATTGCCGTTACTGCATAAAGGGCTGTCCACAAAACATTGCAATTCCAGAAGCAATAAATCTCTTAAACTTGGAGTCTCAAACTAAAAATAATGAATTTGCTAAAGATTTATATTCTTGGCAAGTAGTACCAGGTAAAGCTGGGCAGTGCATAGAATGTGGCGCATGTGAAGCAATGTGTCCGCAAAGCATAGACATAATTAACCAAATGAAAACAGCAGCAGAACATTTTGAATAACTTAAAAATTTTTTAGTCATTTTTTAAGGAACTTCAAATGAGCAATTTAAATAGCAAACGGGCTTGGACACCATCGCAGTTAAAGCCTAAAAATTTAAAAGAGTTGCGTGCTGAAGCAGGCGCAGCAAGCAATACGCCTGCTAACAAGCATAATCGCAAGCATCACATTCGCGAGTACACTCTAGGTGAAGAAATTGCAAATTCTGTTACACACGGCATAGGTGCAGCTCTTGCAATTGCGGCAATTCCAATATTGGTTGTTCGCGCGGTTTCATCAGGTGGTGGAGTGTATTTATTTGCAGCGCTTGTGTACACGCTAACAATGTTATTGGAATACCTTATGTCAACGCTTTACCATGCAATTTCTGCTGATGGTGCAAAACGTGTGTTTAAAGTGCTAGATCACAGCTGCATTTACTTGTTCATTGCAGGAACGTACACGCCATTTTGCCTTATAACACTTGCTAATAGTGGCGGTGTTGGTTTGTGCATTTTCGTTTGGGTTGTTGCTATTGCAGGCGTTGCATGCGAGGCGTTTTGGGTGTTTCGCCCGCGCTGGGTTAGTGCAGTTTTATATCTTCTTTTGGGTTGGTCAATTGTTTGGTTTTTTCCAAACCTTGTGCAAGCGCTTCCACAGCCTGGTCTTTGGCTTTTAATTGCAGGCGGGCTTTGCTATTCTGTTGGGTGCATCTTTTATGTTCTAAAAAACATTTCATATATGCATTCAATTTTTCATTTGCTTGTGCTTGCTGGAAGTATTTTACATTTTCTAGCTATTTACAATTTTGTAATGTAAGCGTTATAAAGCTTTATGCCCTTAATGCTTACTGTTGCTAGAACGCTTCGTTTAATTTAACCTGTGCATGCTGTTGCATTAAAGCGCACGGAATGCAGCGCGAACAGCATCCATAGCTTCGCTTTCTGCTATTACAATTGCTTTATCACCTGCGAAAAGCTTTGTATTATCGTTTACAACTTCAACATCGTCTTTTGTAGCAACAGCAGCTAAAATGCTGCTCGGGGGCATGTTGATGCTTGTTGCATAAACCCCTTCTGTGTTGTTATGATGCCTCATTTTTGGCACGACAACTTCGTTTAGAACAACGTTGCCGTGGGTTAAACTAGATATAACAGACACGCTTCCAAGAAGTGTTTCTTCTTCGATCAAGTTTGCAATAAGTGCAGTTGAAGAGACGCTTTCTATGCCAACCTCGCGAAAGATTCGCATGTTTTTCGGGCTGTTTACACGCCCAATGCAGCGCGGCACATTAAAGACACGCTGTGCAATTTCGCATGAAACCAAATTGTCGTCGTCTTGACCGGTTGTTGCAACAAAAACATCAGCACGACGAATGCCAGCATCTTCTTGACATTTTGAATCGCAGCCATCACCGTGAATTATTAAATAGTTGCCCTCTAGCACAATTGAAAGCCTGTCAGCACAAGTTATGTTTTCCTCAATAATTGCGACATCATTACCGCTGCTTAAAAGAACTGATGCAAGATGTTCGCCAATTTTACCACCACCAGCAATTACAATATACATTGCTGCCCTTTCATTTTAGTTTTATACATGCCTTATGTTACTGAATGTATTTGTTAAAATGCTCTAGCAAATTGCTTCTTACGCACGCCATTACTAGGTCGCCATTGCGCAAAATAGAGTCGGAATTTGGAATAGAGCTTGACGTTGCATCGCTTCGTTCAAATGCAATAATTCTAATGTCATGTTCGCGTTCCATTTCGCCAACTTTAATTGTGTTTTTATTTGACCAACTTAAGTTTAGTGAAAAACGTAAAATTTCATAATCTCCAAACGTTTCAATGTGTGAGCCGTGCCCTGAGATTACTTTACTAAAAACTTCCTCAGCGACAAGTGTTGTACCACAAACGTAGTCTATACCAAGCTGCATGTAAGCCATTTCGTGGCTTGAGTTGTAAAGGCGCGCAATAACATGTTGCACATCAAAAAGGCGGCTTGCTACTTCAACGCACATAAGATTCGTGTTGTCAAATTGCGTGACAGCAGCTAAAACATTGCATTCTTCAATTCCAGCGCGAATTAGCGTTTCCTCGTCAAAGCCTACGCCTTGAACAGTTGAGCCATTAAAACCCCTGCCTAAATTTGCAAAAGCATCTGCATTTTTGTCAACGACACAAACGTTGTTTCCGTTGTCTGAAAGCATGTTTGCAAGTTGTGAGCCAACGCGCCCACAGCCAACAACAATAATGTTTTGCATTTTTGTTTGCCCTTTGCTTATTTTAAATGTCACTGCATATAAAAAAGCTCTTCCCTTGACTGAAAGGATGAACCCACCTTAACTAGGTGGGTGCTCGCAGTACACTTCCCAGCTTTCGTGCCAACGGGCGCGAATCCCTGTTTCACATACAATGTAGAGCTCCCTAAATTATTACATCGGTCCATCGCAAAAAATACAGTAGCAAGGGCAGAGCCTGCGTGAGAGTATACATATGATTTTTAAAATGTAAAGTATTAACAAATGTTTTGAATTTGATATTCCTAGGCTTTTGCATTTTAGTTAAAATCACAAACTATGAAGAAAAACGATGTCATATTAAACCGCTATAAATTGCTTAGTGTTGCAGGCTCAGGCGGCTTTGGTGAAGTGTGCGTTGCTTGGGATAAGCGTATTCAGCGCAAGGTAGCAATAAAGTGCATTAAGCTTACTGAGTCCGATGTAAAGCGTGCTGCATTACCTGGTGCAAATGCCATAAATTCACAAAGTTCTTCTGAAACTTCAAGCCATGAAAGCGCACCTACTTCGCTATTAGGTAACCTAACAGGGCAAGATGGCGCTTCAGCAACTGTGCGTACTTTAACTAAAATCCCAGGGCTTGATGAAGCTCGAACTGCTGCTACGCTAAATGATACAAACATTGTTAGCGTTTACGATTTTGAAATTCAAGGCAGTCAAGCTTTCCTTATTATGGAATATGTTGATGGCATAACGCTTGAGCAGTTGCTTGAGCGCTATGGTAATACTATTAGCTTAAATGCAATTGCCACTATTATAAATTCTGTGGCTTGTGCCCTTCAAACTGCTCATGATGCTGGTGTTTTGCATTTAGACATTAAGCCAGCAAACATTTTAATTAACAAGCGTGGTGAAATTAAAGTAACTGATTTTGGTTTGGCTACGCTTGCTGATGCAGCTGGGCAGGGAAGGTGTGCTGGTGGCACAATTGGTTATATGCCACTAGAGCAAATTCGCCAGCTTAACCTTGATGCGCGCACAGACGAGTGGGCACTCGCTTCAGTTGCTTATGAGCTTTTATGCGGTGAAAACCCGTTTTTCGCTAGCAATTTAAAGGATGCTCAACAAGTTATTGAGCAGGGTGAATTGCTTTTACCATCCGTTTGCTGGGATGGATTGGATGCAGGTATAGATGACGTAATATTTGATGCTCTTGACCCAAACCCGCGCTTTCGCTTTGCTACCGTCGGCCAGTTTGCCAGTGAACTTTTGCCTTACCTTGGCGATACTAAGCAGGGTAAATGCGAACTTGCCGAACTTGTTGTGGCCCCGCTTAAGGCAGATAGTAGTAATAACAACAGTGCTCTTTTAATTATTCAGCGTTTTGAATTTAAAGTCGCTTTTCGCGCTGTTTCTGCCTTGCTTGCTTTTGGGCTATGTGCAGCAGCACTTTCATCAATTAATTCTGCAAGTTTTTCTTTTGGTTTATCTAATCCAATTCTTTGGGTTATTACTTTGCCTGTTGCAGCTCTAAGCGCATGGAAACCTTATTTTGGTTTACTTGCAGCAATTTGTGTGCTTTCGTTTTCTTATTTTTGCAATGGGAATTTTCTGCTGGGGTTTTTATTGCTTGGGGCGGTTAGCGCGCTTGCATTTAAGCACAAGTTTAATTAAAGTCCCAGTTTATTTTAGCAGGTTAGACTGTATGAAGGAGCATTTATGACCAGCAACGCGGCTAAATTTAATAATAAGCCTACTCTTGTGAGCGAAATTCGCGAGTTTTTATTAGATTCCACTTTTATTGAGTGGGCACTAGGTTGGATTGCTGGCGAGGTAATAAGTCGTTTTTTAACTTCGTTTGTTCACGATGCGCTTTTTCCTCTTATAAGCGGGCTGTTTTTTAATGGAGAGAGTTTAGACAACGTTTCAACTGAAATAAATGGGTCAACTGTATATTGGGGCACATTGTTAGTGAATGCAATTGATATGATAGTTGTTCTATTTGTGATTTTTGTCATTTGCCAAATTGTGTGTATCATGCGTAAGCGGCATAAATTGGAAGAAGAAAATAATGATGGTAAGCTTGTTGAATTAGCCAGCACAAATGCTAAACTTTTAGCCGATATTAAAGAAATATTATCTAAAGAAAAGCAATAATAAACAAGGAAGCTTTATGGCAAAAACAAACAAACATTCAAGCTTGCGTGAACACTTAACAGGTTCAACGCGTTTCATAATTACAGTCCCTGTAATTGGTCTGTTCATGTCAGCCGTTGTTATGACCGTTGCAACTTTAGTTCAAACTATATACATTACATTTCAGGCTATTACTTTACAAGTTGATATGCAGGAAATGCTTGTTGAATATATTGAGTTTGCTGATTATTTTTTGCTTTCTATTGTGCTCTACATTATGTCAATTGGTCTGTATGCTCTTTTTATTGATAATCGCATTAAGCTTCCTTCTTGGCTCGAAATCCACACACTTGACGATTTAAAGGAAAAGCTTGTTAGTGTTGTTATAGTTGTAATGGGGGTTTTTTTCTTAGGAAAGTTGCTTCTTGGTGCCGATGCTAAAGACTTGTTGTACCTTGGTATTGGCATTGGCGCAGTTATTTTGGCACTTTCATATTTTGTACACCACGTAATGAGCGCGCACAGTGATTCTAACGAGACGAAAATCACTGAGGAATAACTTGTTGTAGTTGCAAGAAAACAATGGTTTTTAATACTTAATGTATAATGCTTAATTCAATTACATGCCCCAGTAGCTCAGCTGGATAGAGCGTCTGCCTCCGGAGCAGAAGGTCACAGGTTCGAACCCTGCCTGGGGCACCATTTTTAAAATACTTTAATTCGAGGGGAAATTCATGATTGATGTTTATCAAGCTGCAAAAGAAATTGAAGCAGACACCATTGCAAACAGACGCCACCTTCACCAGCACCCCGAGGTTGGTCTAGATTTGCCTCATACATGTGAATTTATTTCTGAAAAGCTAACTGAATATGGGCTTTTTCCACAGGCATGCGGCAAAGGGGTAAGCGCATGTGTTGGCAGTGGTTCAAAGTGCATTTTGCTTCGTGCTGACACAGATGCCGTGGCTGTTCAGGAAAATTCTGGGCTTGATTTTGCAAGTAAAATAGATGGTGTTTCGCATTGTTGCGGCCACGACATGCATGCAGCAATGTTGCTTAGTGCTGCTAGGCTTTTAAAGGCGCATGAGAATGAACTTAACGGTTGCGTGAAGTTTATGTTTCAGCCAGCAGAGGAAACATTTGAAGGCGCTAAAAACATGATAGAAGCTGGTGTGCTTGAAAACCCACACGTTCACGCAGCAATGGGCTTGCATGTAACGCCGTATTTACCGTTTAACATGAAGTGCGGAAGCTTTGCTTATAACAGCAATGGCACACTAATGAACAGTGCAGATACGTTTAGAATTACTATTTTTGGGAAAGGTTCGCACGGTGGCTACCCGCACAATTCTATTGACCCAATAAATGTTGCAAGTCACATAGTCCTAAACTTGCAAAGTCTTATTGCAAGGGAAGTTGAACCATCAAAGTCAAACGTTTTAACAATAGGGAAGTTTAGTGCTGGAAGTGCTGGTAATGTAATTCCTTCTAAGGCGGTACTTGAGGGTTCAATTCGCTCAAATTGTGTCAAGTCGCGTGAAAAGCTTCGCAGCCGCTTGCAGGAAGTTTCGCTGCAAACTGCTGAAATGTTTTGTGCCGGGGCGCAGGTTGATTTCCTAAGCGAAGTTCCACCCTTAATTTGTGACAATGGCGTAACTGAGCAAATGGTAAACTGCATTGCTGCGCTAGATGCCCCTGACTTAAAGCCTATCCCAAACATTCACATTTCAGCCTCTGAAGACTTTGCTCTTGTGGCACAGCAAGTGCCTTCTGCATTTTTCTTCCTTGGAGCGGGCGTCGGTGGCCCACACAGCAAATTTATTTCGCACCATGAAAGTGTTGTATTTGATGAAGACGTGCTAGTTTTTGGGACTGCGGCATATGTTACATGCGCCTTGGAGTACTTGAACAACTAGGGTGCTGTAAATTTGAACACAGTGTTGTTCATTACATGCTACACAACAATTGATATGAAATTATTATTTAACTAAATTCTAGCAGTGTATACTTTTGTTTTAGCTTAGTGAAAGGCTTTTGAAATGCCAATATACGTTGCACATTTTCTCTCTCCAACCTCTGCCGACTTCCAAGGCAAGGGCACATTTGAGTTTGAAAGTGAAAGCAATGCAGGTTCAAAAGTGAACTTGCATGATGCTCGCATGAAAATGCTTGAGGTTTATGGCAAAAGCGCAGTGTCTTGGCAAATTGTGAAAGTTGAAAAAAAGAAAAAGGCAAACAAAAACGTATGCGACGGGCAGCTTCAGTTCGATTTTCGCCCGCAGAAAGAAAAGCCCAAACGTGCAAAAAGAAAGAAATGGTTATAGGTTATGAAAAAGAAGAATTTTGAATATTTGAACAAACTGGTTAGCACGCCTTCAGTTACAGGGAGCGAACAAGCAATTGCAAGCGTTATTCGCAACCGTTTAGCGCAGGGCAGTGCGTGTGTTCAAACAGATGTTATGGGTTGCGTTTGTGCAACACTTAAAGGCAATGCACACGGTGAAAACAATGCGCCAACGCTTCTGCTTGCGGCGCATACAGACGAAATTGGCCTTATGGTTACGTCAATTAGCAGTGAAGGCTACATTTCATTTTCAACTGTTGGTGGCGTTGATGCGGCAATTTTGCCTGGGCAGTGTGTGCACGTTCACATTGAAAGTTCCACTCACCCTCTTGTTGGCGTTATTGGAAGGCCGCCAATTCATTTGCTTGATGCGGACGACCGCAAAAAAGTAACCCCAGTTCATGGGCTTATAATTGACTTAGGCATGAAGCCTAAAACAGTGAAAAAACTTGTGCACATTGGCGATGTTATTACAATCGAAACAAGGCTTCAGCGCTTTGGGACGGGCATGGTTACTAGCCGTGCATTGGATGACAAGTGCGGTGTTTGGGTGTTAACACGCATGCTTGAAAGGCTTGAAAAAGCTGGTGGCACAAATGGCAGTGTAACAGCTGCTTTCACAACGCAGGAAGAAATTGGCACGCGTGGGGCAATAGCAACTGCAAACTCGCAGGCAGCAGATGTTGCAATTGCTTTTGATGTCACGCACGCAACTGACTACCCTGGCGTTAATAGTGCAAAGCATGGCAACATTAAATGCGGGGCTGGCCCTGTAATTGGCCGCGGGCCTAATGTAAACCCTGTTGTTTTTGACATGCTGGTAAAGGCTGCAAAGAAGGCAAACATTAAGTACCAAATTGAAGCTTTGCCTGGCAATTCTGGCACAGATGCTTGGGGCATGCAAGTGGCACGGGGTGGCATTGCAACAGGCGTTGTTTCCGTGCCGCTTCGCTACATGCACACGCCTACAGAAGTCATTTCGCTAGTCGACCTTGAAGCTGCCGTTAAGCTGTTAGTCCAGTTTGCCAAAGAACTTTGTCATGTAAAAACGCTTGTTCCAGGTTTAGGTTTAAGTGATAGTGCTTCTAATAGCAAGTCAAAAAGCAAGAATAGCAAGCGCAAGGCAAAAGCCAAAGCAAAATCCTAGCCTTAACTCTGGTGCATTTATGAAGAAAGCTAAAATTGAAATAATTGCCAAGAACAAAAAAGCACTTCATGATTACGACGTGCTTGAAAAGTTTGAGGCTGGCATTGCGCTAACCGGCACCGAGGTGCGCTCGCTTCGTGAAAACCACTGCCAGCTAACCGATTGCTTTGCTCTTGTGCGAGGTGGGGAAGTGTGGCTTTTCAACGTGCACATTGCCCCGTACTCGCATGGCAACATTGCAAATGGCATTCCCGACAGGCGGCGTAAGCTGCTTTTGCATAAGCGTGAAATTCGCAAACTTATGCGCATGACAGCGGAAAAAGGCATGGCACTTGTGCCTCTTTCGCTTTACTTCAACGAAAAATCGCTTGTTAAAGTTGAACTCGCGGTGTGCAAGGGGCGCAAGCTTCACGACAAGCGGCAAGTTATGGCAAAGCGTGACCAGGAACGTGAAATCCAGCGAGTGATGAAGGAGAAAAACCGTTATGGCAAGTAACAATGAAACAGACATGCAGACCAAGGCACAAGCCGAAAATGAGGACGCTTCAACTGAACAGCCTAAGGCTCAAGAAACTAACGAAGCTCAAGCCAATGAGGAAGAAGTACTAGAGCTTGAAATTTGCGAAGACGACATTGTTCGCTACATTAAAAATGAATCTGGCGAAGAGGTTGGTTTCGTTGTGCTTGAAGGCGGCAGCGAAGTTGAGTATATGTATGCTGAAGGCGAAGAAGGCATGCATGCGCAGGATGAACAGTCTTCTGCATCTGCGGAAAAATCAGGTTCTAAAAAGTCTAAGAGCGACGTAACTGTTTCGTATAAGGACATTCAGCAAACAACCGATGATGTGAATGCAATTTATAAGGATGGCGTTAAGGTGGCAAGCGAGCTTAAAGAAGCTTATGCCGATATTCAAAAAGCACTTGACTTTAAATCTCTGCTTAAATAAAATGCAGTTTCTTTGTTGCGGCAGCAGGTTTTTCGCAACAATTGCACATTGAAAAGGTGGAACGCAGCACCTCAGTTTTGGGGGCGACTGGTTTCGACATGGTATGTAAGAATTGAGTGGCAGGTCGTGGTCTCCTTTCCACGTTAAACAAGGGTAAAGTCAAATTTAATTGACGAAAAAACTGTTGAGAGCGCTCCTGCGCTCGCTATGGCAGCCTAGTTTAGGTGCCTAGCACGCCAAAGTTAAGTTACCCTCGGCTTTTCTTAGGCGGCATTTTTAGAGGGTTGCGCTTGCGAATGTGGTTGGTATGGCGCAAGCAAAGCTTAAACCAGCACGGGTGCACAACGTTTGCTTGTTTTACCAAGCGCACCTTAAATCAGAAAACAAGATAAGCTTGTAGAAACTCGACAATTATATAGTATGGACCGGAGTTCGATTCTCCGCGCCTCCACCA
>CAYVDR010000041.1:3947-10125 GCA_964450625.1 uncultured Senegalimassilia sp. | reverse complement strand
AAAGCGCACAACGCAAGTGTAAAGAAAATGAAAACTAGAAGCTTAGCACTAAAACCCGCATTAGACTGATGTTTTAATTGATTGATTGCCACGGCATTTCCCCCTTTTAGAAATGTTTCTTAAGTTACTTGGCAAAAATTGCGTTAGAAGTTCCATTATAACAAACATGTTTTTATGCCACGGATAATCGGAAAGGGTTTAAACAACTGAAACGCATACACCACAAGATACACAAAATTTCATATAGGCTTAACCCACTTGGCAAAATTATTTTTTAGATAATAAGCTGGCTAGCCCATACCCCCATCAAGCACAAAATGGCTCTTCTTAAACTTAAGCAGCCCTTCGCTTTGCATTTTTGAAAGTTCAATCGAAAGCCCGCTTCTGTCAACACCTAAGTAATCGGCCATTTGCTGGCGTGTAAATGGGATGTCAAATTCGTTTGAGCCTTTTCTTTGCATAACCGAAGACAAGTACGAAACAATCTTTCCGCGAGTTGTGCGCTGCGATATGCAAGTTAGCTTTTCGTTTAACGCTAAATTTTTTTGAGCCAGCTCAGAAACAAGGTTTTGCACCAGTTTGGCATGGTGCTTGCATGCCTGTGGGCACAGCGTTAAAACACGTTTAGTGTTAAGAAACATAACAGTTGACATGCACTGTGCTTGCAAGCCCATGTTTAGCTTGGCATTTGCTGCACAAGCATAGGCAAGCGCCATACACTGGCCGCACTCAAAGCGCTCAACTATGTGCCGGTTACCCAAAACGTCACCCTGAACTGCAAAAACGGAGCCCTCAAGCAGCATTGCCACGTTTTGTGTTTCTTGCCTTTCTCCCATAACAAAACTGCCCTTTGAAAATGTTTGAACCCTGGGGCTTAAACAATTAAGCATTGCCTTTACGTTTTCAATTGTTGCTCCTTCAAACAAATAAGAAGAACTTATAAGTGGCAAATAGCTTAAATAGTTGGCTTTTGAAGACGGTTTTTTTGAATTAGAGAATGCCATTGTTTTTCCTTTCACTGTAGCATTTAACAATGAGCTTGCGCTATCTATAAGAAATTATTATATAGCTATTCAGTTGAATTTTCAACGGACACTTTATATGCATAAATTTACAATACGCAATGTTATGGTTGCCTGCATAGCCAAAGCAACAGTTTTAGCAAAGGTTTAACCAATTCGGCTGAAACACGAAAATGCTGCTAAAGGGTAACTTGGGTAAAGCTTAAAGCAAGGAGGCTTTTTTATGGACAAGAAAATGTTTTGCTTTCAGTGTGAGCAAACAGCAGGGTGCAAGGCTTGCACAGGCAACGCTGGCGTTTGCGGCAAAACCGCAGATGTTGCAAATGTGCAAGATACGCTAACAAGTGCCATCATTAACTTGGCTGCAAACACAGATGTTTCAAGCGTGTCGGAGGAAATTTCACAAGCAATAATTGAAGCGCTGTTCACCACAGTAACCAATGTAAACTTCAACAGCGAAAACATCAAACAACAGGTTGCGCATGTGAACGCTCTAAACCCAAACAGCGCAAGTGCAAGCTTTGACGTTAGCGCAATTTGGGAAGGTGACGAGGACATTCGTACGCTAAAAACCCTAATTCTTCTTGGGCTTCGCGGCATGGCAGCTTATGCATATCACGCAGGTGTGCTTGGGTATAAAGACGAAGAATTAAACAAGTTCTTTGTTAGCGCACTTGCTGCACTTGCAAATGAAAACACTCAAGATGCGCTTTTGCCTTTAGTGCTTAAAGTTGGCGAGCAAAATTTAACTTGCATGGGGCTTCTTGAGAAAGCTAACACAACCACATATGGCACGCCTGGGCCAACAGAAGTGCCACTGAATGTTGAAGCAGGGCCGTTTATTGTTGTTTCTGGTCACGACTTGCACGACTTGGAACTTTTGCTTAAGCAAACTGAAGGTCGCGGTGTAAACGTGTATACGCACAGCGAAATGCTACCTGCACATGCCTACCCAAATTTGAAGAAGTACCCTCACTTGAAGGGCAACTTTGGCACTGCCTGGCAAAACCAGCAAAAGGAATTTGAGAACATTCCAGGTGCTGTGCTGTTTACAACAAACTGCTTAATGCCACCACGAAATAGCTATGCCGACCGCGTTTTCACAACGGCATTGGTGTCATACCCCGAAATTCAGCACATTGGCCCTGAAAAGGATTTCACACCTGTTATTAACCGTGCGCTTGAACTGGGCGGCTTTAGCACTGACACGCAGCTTAGCGGCATAAACGGCGGCACAAAGCTAACAACTGGCTTTGGCAAAGATGCTGTTTTAGGTGTTGCCGACAAAGTTATTGAAGGCGTAAAAGCAGGTGCTATAAAGCACTTCTTCTTGGTTGGCGGCTGCGACGGTGCAAAACCTGGGCGCAATTACTACACCGAATTTGTAAAGCAAACACCAAAAGACACCGTGGTGCTAACGCTTGCTTGCGGCAAATACCGCTTCAACGACCTTGACCTGGGCGATATTGACGGCATCCCACGCTTGTTGGACGTTGGGCAATGCAACGATGCCTATGGTGCTATACAAATTGCAGTTGCACTTGCAGACGCATTTAACTGCAACGTAAACGAGCTGCCTTTGTCGTTCGTGCTTTCCTGGTACGAGCAAAAAGCAGTAGCAATTTTGCTAACGCTTTTACACCTTGGAATTAAAAACATTCACCTAGGGCCAAGTCTTCCTGCATTCATCTCTCCTAACATCCTAAATTTCCTTGTTGAAAACTTCGGCATTGCCCCAGTTAGCACACCAGAGGCTGATTTAAAGAAATTCTTAGGCGAATAGCTTTACAGCCCCTTACTCTTAGTTTTTTACAGCTAATCTTGTTTTTGCGCACTCTAAAATTAGGGTGCGCTTTTTTGTTTTCCTGCCGTTAAAAACCCCAAGCCTAGATGTCTTATGCTTCCTCCCCAGCATGTTTATTAAACCTGGCTCAACCTTATGTAGAAATGCTCACTTAAGAAAATATCATGTAATCGTAGGCTTTATTCTTAAATGAATATAAAATGTTGCATGTTTTTAAACGCACCTCGGGAATTCAAGCATTAAACGGTGCGTGGGAAGAAGTTTCAAAGCTAAGTGACGTTTAATTGGCTCGCCCTTTGCATTACAAGGGTTGTAAGCCTAAGGGGAAATTCAAATTCTAAATTAGCTTTTTAGGGGTGTGGTTTCATGCGGGCTAAAATTTCTAAATTTGCAGGTGTACTTATAGCAATTGCAGGGTTTTTGTTGTTTGTTATGCTGCTAAACCCCAGCTCAATGCAAAGCGTGCAAGCATTTATGCAACTTAGCTGCTCACCAAATGCAACTGAAGCAGCACATACAACAACGCAATTGCAACACAACTTAGAAATTGAACAACTAACCGTAACACCTACGTGCAACAATAACAGTGTAGCACCTGGTTATAGCAACAAAAACGAACCTGAATATGCAGCAGACCATTTTTTAGTGGTGCTTGACAATGCAGCTGAAGGGAAATCTTGCAATCAGCCTGTAGGCAATGTTGTAGAAAATCTAGCAGCAAAAAACCTAAACGTTATAGAATCTAAAACGCAGCCAACACAAACATGCGGCAGCGTTTTAAGCGTTAGAGTGCCTGATAACACTAGCGTTTATGAAGCTGTTGAACAGGCGCAAGCAACTTCAGGTGTTCGCTTTGCACAACCTAATTATTTTTACAGGCAGGAAAATGCGCTAGCAACTGAAAGGGCAAACTTTGAGCAAGCTTTGAACAACTTCAATGGCAATAACACGTTTAAGCACATTACAAATGACCCCGCACTTGCAAGGGCTGTCCCCGGTCAAGCCAACCAATATTACCTGTACGGTGCTGTTGAAAGCCTTCGGGCAGGGCACATTGTGGGTGCAAACGTTATGGAAGCTTGGGACATTGCAAGGTCAAACAATGCAGTAACAATAGCCGTGCTTGACTCGGGTGCAAACTTAAGCCACGAAGACTTAAAAGCAAACATTGACGCTAAGCACGCTTTTGATGCGTACCACAACAAAAAACTTGAAGCAACTAACAACTTTAACGGTGACTACGATGGCCACGGAACCCATGTTTGCGGCATTGCAGGTGCAACAGCAAATAATTCTGTTGGCATTGCTGGTGCAAGCTACAACGCAAACATTTTGCCAATTAAAATTTTTGACGATGTATCGTCGGATTCAAGGGCTTCTACCGTTGATATGGTTTTAGCTTATGAGTACTTGTTTGGCTTAGTTGATTCAGGTGAACTAAATGACTTACGTGTTGTAAACATAAGCTGCGGGCACTATGGGCTAAAAACATATGACGGGGCTGTGCAGTCTTTAATTACTGAAGCGAAAACAAAAAACATCTTAACTGTTTGTGCAGGTGGCAATGGCATTGACGACAGCCCCCTTACTGCAGCGCACTACCCTTCCGACTATACCGACTGTTTGGCTGTTAGTGCGCTTAACCCCAACGGCACAAATGCGGTGTGGTCTGATTTCAACAAAGCTAAAGACATTAGCGCACCAGGTGTTAGCATTTATTCAACATATAACGAAGGGCGTTCAAGTTACAAAACAATGAGTGGCTCTTCCATGGCTTCATCGCTTGTTTCTGGCATTGCAGCACTATGTTTTTCAGCTAACCCAAACGCCAGCCCCGATGACGTTAAGGAGGCCATAAAAACCACTGCCGAGCCAATTGTTGACAATGCCGATGTTTTTAAACGCTGGCCTGCAAGAACTGGCAGTGCAGGCGCTATAAACGCAGCATCGGCGGTGAAGAAAACTAAGGAGCTAAAACCACAAAGTAAAGGCATTGCAAGCTTAAATGACTTATCAGATGAAGAAAGCAGCAGTGCATCTGTTTCGGAAATGATAGACCAAAACCCCGCACCAAAACACTCAAACGCAAGTGCACAACCAGCTGTGCCAGCAATTACTAGGCGCTTAGCAGGTAACAGTGCAGCACAAACATCTGTTGCAATTTCGCAAAATGCATTCGATAGGGCAAACACGGTTGTGCTGTGTCGGGCAGACGACTTTAAAGATGCAATGAGTGCCACTGGTTTTGCGGGAGCCTTAGATGCCCCAATTTTGCTTACGGAACAAAACTCGCTTACAATTGAAACAGGGGTTGAAATTTTGCGGCTTGGCGCGAAAACTGTGTTGATCATTGGCGGCACTGGTGCTGTTAGTGCGCAGGTAGAAGCTGATGTTTCGTCTATTGCTGGCGTTGAAATTACCTCGCGTATTTTTGGCGAAACGGCTGAAGACACATCCGTTGAGTGTGCAAGAAGGCTTGCTGCGCAAAAGGCTGCAACACATGATGCTTTTGACAAAGCAATAGTTTCTATGCAAGACAACTTCCAGGACGCGCTTTCAATCAGCAGTTTTGCCTATAAATACCACGTTCCAATTTTATTGGAAAGCTCTGCGCCCGCAGCACAAGACCGCAGCCTGCCAGCAAGTGCAATTGATTTGCTAACTCAAACTGGTGAATTCAGTGCCGCTACTGTGTATATTCCGGGTGGGGAAGGTGCTGTTTCAAGGGCATCTGTTGAAGGTGCTTTAGGGCAGCGCACATACATCCGCCTGACCGAAGGCAACAGCGGATACGACACATCAAACTACATTGCAGACTGGATGACAACCCACGGCAGCAGCAAGGAAAACACATACTTGCAAAAAAATGCAGCAGTTGTTGCAACAGGTGCTATGGCAACAAAAGGTGTTGACGCACTTGCTGGTAGTGCTCTTGCGGGGAAACTTTCGTGCCCAATTTTACTTGTAAACGACAATGCAGAATACGGGTGCATAGACACAACAACAATTGACAAATTCTTTGCAAGCAACGTGCAAACCATAAAAACTGCTTATATGCTTGGCGGCACTTCCGTTGTTTCTGATGCACTTGAATTGCGCCTTAAAGCACTTATGAATGGCTAGGGTTTGGAGGGCTGCGAGTTGCTTGCTAATGAGGCATCTTTTTATAAAACCTTCTGGGCTGACTTTTTATCAAGCTCACAACCAATGCCATATTTATACTTGCTTGCATTAAGTAAAGCTACTCCATTGGAAGTGTCATACTTTGGTACAGCAACATCGTGAGCCAAATAGCTTTCGGGTGCTGAAATGTCGCCTGGGAATTCTAGTTGTTCAAGCTTGTTGAATGCTG
>CAYVDR010000041.1:0-3847 GCA_964450625.1 uncultured Senegalimassilia sp. | reverse complement strand
TCGGGTGCTGAAATGTCGCCTGGGAATTCTAGTTGTTCAAGCTTGTTGAATGCTGCGCTAACTCGGCGCATTATGCCAGTGTCATACATGCCCGATGTCCACACGCACAAGCCCTTTTCGTGCGCCGTTTTCAAGAAATCCAGTGAAGCACAAATACCACCAAATTTGCCAACTTTTAGTGCATAGCATTTCAAGTTTTCATGCTTTAATGCACTCTGTAAGCTTGCATTGTTTGTTATGGATTCGTCTAAGCATATGGGTGTTTTAATTTGCTCTTGTAATAGGCTTAATTGCTTAAAAAACGCTTCGCTTCCAGCCTTTACGTTTGCACTAGGTTTAAGCGGCTCTTCAACCCAAGCAATGTTTAAGCTGTCGAGTTTTTGAAGCTCGTTAAAATTTGTTTCGCTAAAGCTCATGTTAGCATCTAGTGAAATTTGCAGGTTTTCATGTGCATTGCGCACTGCGCTTGCACATGCATAAGCGCTATCAGGCTTAACCTTTAGCTTTACGCGCTTAGCCCCGGTACCAACAGCTGCATTTACATTCTGCAGTACCTCGCGTGGGCTTCCAAGCGGGATAACATTTGCAGTATACACTGGCTTTGTTTCGCAACCACCAATTAGCTGCCATAGCGGTTGTTTTACAATTTTGCCATACAAATCCCATAGTGCCACTTCAACAGCACTGTATGCCATGGGTGTTTCATCCAAAACGCCAAGCTGCAAAAACATTTCATACGCTTGCCTGGGGCGTAAAAATGCGTTCTGCAAAATTTTAGGGGCTATTATGTTTTCAATTGCGGTTTTGCTCTGCTCAATTGTTTCTGGCAAGTACCAATTTGTTTCAAACGCGCTGCACTCGCCAATGCCACACCTGCCATATTTGTCACGCACTTCAACAAGCAAAACTTTGCGGCTATGCAGGGTTTTCTTTGCGGTTTTAAAGGGCTTTTTAAATGGAATGTCAGCGCAATATAGGTTAATGCTTGAAACGTCTATAGCATTGTCGAACATTTTCTTGCAAGACATACCGTCAACTTTGCCAATGCCAATGCGTGGCAATTTGTTTAGCGAAAACAAGTGCTTTGGCATATAAAGCTTCGAGAGGTGTGTGTTTAGCTCTTCTTTTATTGCACCTGATGCGCGCGCACTTTCAACAAATGCAACAGGGCGCATGCCCCACTCTTCATCCTTTGTACCAAAAACATAGGCGTCTTTCACCCCTGAAATTTCTAAAAGCGCAGACTTAATTTCAGCAGGGCTTATGTTTTCACCACCTGATACAAACATGTCTTTCGTGCGCTCTTTGATGTAAAGCTTGCCGTGCTTATCAATTTTTGCAGTATCACCAGTTATGAAATAGCCATTGCGAAATGTTGCAGCGGCGTTTATATAGCCTGATACAACGCACGCGCCTGCAACCCCAAGGCTGCCAAAGCCATTCTCATTCGCATCAAAAATGCGGGCATTAACACCTTGCATAACATTTAGCCCGCCGTCAAATTCCGCGGTTATTTTAGCGTTTGCAATTTGGCTTGATGTCTCGCTCATGCCGTAACTTGCCCAAACATTAGCGCCTGCAGCTTGCAGGCGCTTCAAAGTTTTTGGGTTAAGCGCGCCACCACCAAGCAAAATGCATTTGTAAGCTTGAATTGCTCTGCCGTGCGCTGTGCTTGCACTTAACATGTCTTGAAGCATTTTATCCACAACGGAAATGTGTGTTGCGCCATGCTTTTTCGCATCTTCTAAAATTTTTGCTGCGTTAAAGCGCTTGTATAAAATGAACGTTGCACCTGCAAGAATGCTGCGAATTGCAACCTGCATGCCACCAACATGAAACATTGGCAGTGCAAGTTGAAACACGGATGTGTGGCTAACGTTTAGTGTTTTGTTAGCTGTGTTAGCCGATGCGCACAAGTTTTCCCACGTAATGGAAACCGCTTTAGGCTTTGAAGTGCTGCCAGATGTAAACAGCACCACATTTGCGCTAACGTTTGTTTTGTCGTCTGGCAGCTCTTGAATGCGCGCTGTGCACTCTTCCTTGGTTAAGCGGCTGTTCAGGGGCACAAAAATGTACTTTGCATAAGCGCAGGCAAGCATTACAAAAACAAAGCGCGGGCAGTTTTGCATGTTCGTGGGCAAAAAAACTTTCTCCACTGGTTTTTTATCGTAAAAGCTTTCAGCCAAAGCCTTCACATGCCTTAAAACTTGCGCATACGTGTACGACTTTTTGTTGGCGTCCTCTTCCACGTAAGTAAAGCAAGCCTTGTTTGGGCATGCGTGTGCCCACTTCTCAAGGGCTAGCAAAAGTTCATTGTTTTTGGCTTCAAACATGTGCGTTCACACTCTAATTGGTCATACTCTTAAATTTGTATATTGCCGCGTTACTACCTAGATACACCTTTTAAGGGAATTTAGGGAACTGTGAAAAGTTGGGGCTGCGCTTTTCTTTGAACGCATCGCGACCTTCTTTTGCCTCATCGGTTGTGTAGTACAAAAGCGTGGCATCGCCTGCTAGTTGCTGCAAGCCTGCAAGGCCATCTGTTGCTGCATTAAACGATGCCTTCATGAAGCGAAGTGCAGTTGGGCTAAATTGCATAATTTCACGCGCCCAGCTTACACATTCGCTTTCCAGTTTATCGAAGGGAACAACTTTGTTAACCATGCCCATGTCAAGGGCTTGTTGTGCACTATATTGCCTGCATAAGTACCAAATTTCTCGCGCTTTTTTTTGCCCCACCATGGCTGCTAGATATCCAGCGCCATAACCTGCGTCAAAGCTGCCAACCTTAGGCCCCGTTTGCCCAAACTTTGCTGTGTCTGCCGCAATTGACAAGTCGCACAAAATGTGCAGCACGTGCCCGCCACCAATTGCATAGCCGTTAACCATGGCAATAACAGGCTTTGGCACAACGCGAATGAGGCGTTGCAAATCAAGCACATTTAAGCGCGGGATATTGTCGGAGCCAACATAGCCACCGTTGCCACGAATTTTTTGGTCACCACCGCTGCAAAAAGCCTCGTGTTCATTGCCTTGCCCGTGGTTTGCACCTGTCAAAATTATTACGCCAATGCTTGCATCGTCGCGCGCGGTGCTAAAAGCATCATACATTTCTTGTACGGTAAGTGGGGTAAATGCATTTCTGCGATGCGGGCGGTTTATGGTAATTTTTGCAATACCATCAAGCGTTTCATAGATAATTTCCTCATAAGCCTTGCCTTTATGCCAGTTAAATTCGCTCATTTTGTTAGCGCCTCCTTTTATGTTGCAATTTTCTTGCGAATTAGTTTAATGAATTGAAACTGGCTGTGCGCAATCTTCCAAATTCCGTCGATAATTTAATTTAGAAGCAAAAGAATATGGCATTTTGCCAGACAATTCGTTTGATGCAACAACATTCCCAAGCGAAGTCGAGGATATTTTGGGGTTAGCGCAGACCAGGTGGAAGTGTAGCATTTTTTATTTGACCTAAGCAGCCTTTTGTGGTACAAATAATTCATTAAAGGTGGTCTGATTATTACCTGTAGGTAATTTTCACACCACCTTTTTTTATGGCAAAATAATGTTTTGGTGTTATGCAATGATTCAGCTGGCAGTGGCATGTGTTCATAAGATTCGAGGGGTTTAAATTGCAGGTATCTAATGACAAACATTCTGGGGTGTCTAAAGAATTCCTCGACTCTGTTCGTGCGTATATAGACGAAAACTATGTTGTGGAAGAGCTTTTTGCTGCGCAGGAATCGTTTAGCGAATGTGAATATGCCGCTTTAGGTGAACCTGTTTATAGCAAACTTGGAAAAAGCCAATTGCTTGGTAATGTTGTTTGCGAAAAGGAGTCAATTGAGCC
>CAYVDR010000040.1:0-10170 GCA_964450625.1 uncultured Senegalimassilia sp. | reverse complement strand
CATTTCACGCCAAATTTCACACCGCTCAAAGTAGAATTTAAGTATTTATTGCTGCTTTGAAAATTTATTTTGAAATTAAGATATTATTCACGGCTGCGTGTTAATTCGGCATCCGAATTTCAAGTAAGTTAGAAAGAAGGCTTGTGGTAGTTGCAATTATTGCTGGCGTTTTAATTGGTGCACTAAGCATTGTGCCTTTCGTGTTTGCCATTAAAAAAGTGCGCTACCAAGACCCAACAAAACAGTTTGGGTTGCTTGGGTCTTTTTTGCTAACAATTTTTGTTTCGTTTGTCATTCTTATGGCAGGCATGATTGTTTGCAAGGTCGCATTCCCGAATGTGGCTCTTACATTTGTCGTCAGTGAATTCATTACATTCATTGTTGGCATTATTGTTTTTGGCGCATTTATTGCAAAACGTAGGCGTTAATATAAAAGGAGTTATTGAATGGATTCAAATCTTACAGGAAACCCCCTAACCGACATCTCCGCTCCAATAAATGAATTAAGTGAATCTTTCAATTCGGTTTTCGTGGTTAATTTTGGCAATGGAATTGGCATTACGCAATACATTGCATGGCTTTTTGTAATCATTGCAGTTCTGCTAATTGGCGTGCTTGTTGGCGTTCGCAAAATTAAAGTCCACCCACAAGGCAAGTTTGCAGGGCTTATTGATTGGGGCTACGACGCAGTTCGCCGCAACATGGGCGAGGGCGCAATTGGGCACGGCTGGAAAAAGCACATGCCTTTCATTGCAACAATGTTCTTCTTCATTTTGGTAAGCAACGTTATTGGCTTAATTCCAGGTGCAAAAACCCCAACGGGCACGCTAAGCGTAACGTTTGCACTTGCATTAATTTCGTTTATCTACTTTAACTACTATGGCATTAAAGCTAAAGGTGGTCTAGGCTACATCAAATCCATTGCGCCTTCAGGGTTGCCTGCCGTAATGGTTCCAATCATCTGGTTCTTTGAATTTTTCTCACTAGTGCTTCGTCTGTTAACTTTGGCTGTTCGACTTTATGGCAATATGTTTGCAGGGCACATGGTTTTAGGTATTTTCGCAATCATGACTCAATTCTTCATTTTAGATGCAATTCAGTTTGCAAACCCGGCTGGTTTAGCAGCAATTGGGTGGGGTCTCTTTCTGATTGCAATGTATGCGCTTGAATGCCTCGTTGCGTTCTTGCAAGCGTACGTCTTTAGTGTTTTGTCGGCAGTCTACATTGGGCTTGCAACTTCAGAGCACTAATTTACTTTCGCTTTTGCTTGCACAATGCTTGCAAGCAAAAGTTTTTATTTTTGGTTTCAGCGGAATGTTCCGTGAGACATAAATGTATTCGGCGCATCTTAAACGGTTTAAGGTGCAAATTAAGGAGGAAACGTGGAAACAACTCTCGTTATCGCAGCCTTGAAGGTTGTCGGCTATGGTCTTGGTACATTAGGCCCTGGCATTGGTCTTGGTCTTTGCGGTTATGGTCTTTGCGTAGGCAGCGCTCGTCAGCCTGAACTGGCAGGCAAGCTGTTTACAAACGCACTAATCTTTGGTGCTTTGGCAGAGGCTTTGGCACTCATCGGCTTTGTGCTTACATTCATCTTCTAAACTGGTAAAGGCAGAAATCTCGATTAGCAGAAAAGAAGGTGGATACGTGAAAGCAAATTTAAAAACAACGCTTAAAGGTGCGGCTGCGTCTGTGGCTTCAGCAGCTTATTTTGCGTGCGCTTTCCCCACCATGGCATTTGCTTCTGATAAGGAAGGCATTGCAGTGCTCATTCCAGACATGAATGAGTTCATTCCAATGCTTGTTGCCTTTATCATCATCCTAATTGTTCTAGCTAAATTTGGCTGGCCTGTGGTTGATAACATCATCACCAAACGCGAAACCACAATAAACGATGCCATCAAAAACGCTGAACAAGCACAGGCAGAGGCAGAACGTACCCTTCAAGAATACAAACAACAACTTGAAGAGGCTCGCACACAGGCATCGCAAATTGTTGCCGATGCTAAAAAAACTGGGGAAGCTGTTAAAGCTGACATCACATCTAAGGCGCAGGAAGAATCTGCTCAGATGATCGAAAAAGCACGACAAGCAATTGAGGCCGAAAAGAAGGCTGCAATGGCAGACTTGCAAGGCTCCGTTGCCGATTTGTCGGTAAACGTTGCTGGCAAGCTTATCGGGCAGGATCTAACAGATGCCGAACACCGCAAAATTATTGAGCGTTACATCAACGAGGTGGGCAGTTTAAATGCCAAGTAATCGCCACGTTCAAAAACAAACGGTTGAAACTTACGCTGCTGTTTTGCTGGATGCAGCAATTGAAGCTGGCGGGCAAGACGTAGCTTTAGAAGTGCGTGACCAAGCTGAACGCATCATAAGAATTTTGCGTTCAAACTTAGACCTTGCTAATTCACTTAGCGACGAAACTTACACGCCAGCGCAACGCAGCACAATTGCAAAAGGTGTTTTTGCCAGTGCACACCCAGTGTTAACTTATGTGCTCTCAACAATGGCTGCTCGTGGCGATGTTGATTTGCTTCGCCATGTGTGGCAAAGCTATTGTGTGCAGCTTGAGCAAAAGTTGAACGTTTGTGTTGTTGACGTTACAACAACAGTTGCGCTTGATGACAATTTACGCAAGGTTATTGAAAACAAAGTAGAAGCCGATTTAGGCACAAAAGCCGTGTTGCGCGAGCACATCGACAAAAGTCTTATCGGCGGCATTCTGTTAAGTGTTCACGGCATGCGCACCGACGCTACCGTTCGTGCGCAACTTGAACATGCACGCAGCGTGCTAAAAGACACAGTAGGAGGTGAATGCTAGTGACAGAAATAACCGCACAGTCTATCGATGATGCTTTGCGCAAGCAACTCGACGCACTTGACACAACTGTTGAGTCGCGTGAATGTGGCACCGTTATTCAGGTAGGCGACGGCATTGCCCGCGTTGACGGCTTAAAAAGCGCCATGGCTGGCGAACTTTTAGAGTTTGTAAGCAGCGAGGGTACATCCGTTTTCGGTATGGCGCAAAACTTGGAAGAAGACGAAGTTGGCGCTGTGCTTTTAGGTGACGTTGCTGCAATCAAAGAAAACGACCAAGTTAAAACAACTGGCAAGCTTGTGTCTGTGCCATCTGGCAAGGCAATGCTTGGGCGTGTTGTAAACCCACTTGGCATGCCGCTTGACGGCAAAGGTGAAATTAAAGCAGAGGGCAGCCGCCCAGTTGAATTTAAAGCACCTGGTGTTATTCACAGAAAGCCAGTTGATGAACCAATGCAAACTGGCATTTTGGCTGTTGACTCAATGATTCCTATCGGTCGTGGTCAGCGTGAGCTAATTATTGGTGACCGCCAAACTGGCAAAACTGCAATTGCTGTGGACGCTATCCTTAACCAAAAAGGCAAGGACATGATCTGCATTTATGTTGCAGTCGGCCAAAAAGCATCCACTGTTGCAAACGTTCAGGAAACGTTTGAAAAACACGGTGCAATGGATTATACAATCATTGTTAACGCTGCCGCTTCCGATTCAGCACCTTTGCAATACATCGCACCTATGGCTGGTGCTGCAATGGGCGAGTACTTCATTTACAACGGCGAAGATGGCAAGCCAGCAGGGCCTAAAAACCCAGGGCGTCATGTGCTAATTGTTTATGATGACTTAACAAAGCAAGCTGTTGCTTACCGTCAGATGTCTTTGACACTTCGCCGCCCACCAGGACGCGAAGCTTACCCAGGCGACATTTTCTACTTGCATTCTCGCTTGCTAGAGCGTGCTGTTAAAATGAACGAGGAAAATGGCTTAGGTTCAATGACTGCACTTCCAGTAATTGAAACGCAAGCAGGCGACGTTTCTGCTTACATTCCAACGAATGTAATTTCAATTACCGACGGGCAAATTTATTTGCAAACCGACTTGTTCTTCCAAGGGCAGCGTCCTGCTGTTGACGTGGGCATTTCTGTGTCTCGCGTTGGTGGTTCTGCGCAAATTAAGCCTATGAAGCAAGTTGCGGGCACATTGAAACTCGACTTAGCGTCATACCGTGAACTTAAAGCGTTTACTCAGTTTGGTTCCGATCTTGATAAAGCAACGCAAGACCAACTTAACCGCGGTGCTCACATGACAGAGCTCTTGAAGCAAAACCGCTATGAAATGATGGACGTTTACGACCAAGCCATGGCAATTTATGCTGGTGGTCAGGGTTATTTGGACGACGTTGCCGTTGAGGATGTCTTGCGTTTCAGAAGCGAAATGCTTGAGAAGCTTCATGCATCGCATGCAGACATCTTTGAGGAACTTAAGTCGCAGAAAAAGTGGACGGACGACATCAAAGCCAAGACCAACGCTGCAATTGAAGCATTCAAGCTTCAATTTGCACCAAAGGCGTAAGGTAGGTTTAAGATGCCCAACCTTCACGACATTGAAAGGCGTATCAGCTCCGTATCTTCTACGAAGCAGATTACGCGCACCATGGAAATGGTTGCTGCTGCAAAAATTCGTCGCGCAGGCGAGCGGGTGGATGCTGCAACGCCTTATTCTAACGCCATGGTAGAAATGTTGGCTAATGTTGCCAAACGTGTGGGTGGCAGTGAAAATGCGCTTTTGCGCAAGCACGATGAAGTGCGAAACGTGCTGGTTATTACTGTGGTTTCCGACCGTGGTTTAGCTGGCGGCTTTAACAGCAACATTTTGCGCATGGTTGAAAAGCTAAAGAAGCAATATGCAGCAAAAGGCGCAAACACTTCAATTATTGCTTGTGGCAAAAAGGCTATTGGCTACTTTACATACCGTGGCATTGAACCTGTGCTTAAGTTTGCAGGACTTTCCGCAGACCCAACAATTGACCAGGCGCAAAAGGTTGCACAGTTTGCAGCTGAAGGCTATGAAAACGGCACATACGATGAAGTTCACATTGTGTACAACCACTGCAAAAACGCTGCTGAACAGGTGCAATGCAATGAGCAACTTTTGCCTGTTGACACTAGTGCACTCGATGCGCAAAGTGATGCATCTGCTGGTGCTTCCAGCGAGAATGGCTCTGGTGAACAGACAGTGCCTGAGGGCGATGTAATTTTTGAGCCTGGTGCAGGGGCTGTGCTAGACAAGCTTTTGCCTGCATACATTCGCACTTGTGTTTACCACGCACTAATCGATTCTGCTGCTGCAGAGCAAGGGGCTCGCCGCAACGCAATGATGTCTGCAACAGACAATGCCACTGAAATGGTTAACACGCTAACAAGATTATACAACCGCGTACGTCAGGGCGCTATCACAACCGAGATTTCGGAAATTGTTGGTGGCGCAGCTGCTTTGGAGGATTAAATGGCTGAACAACATTTATTTACTAAGGAGGAAGCCGAGGCCAGCAAAGGTGCTGTTGGGCGCATTATGCGCATCGTAGGGCCTGTTGTTGACGTCGAATTTCCACCAGATGCGCTGCCAGCAATTTACAATGCGCTGACAGTTGATGCAGAAACTGCCGTGGGCAACGTTCACGTTGTCTTGGAGGTAGAAACACACTTGCCAGGCAACATGGTTCGCTCTGTTGCCATGAGCTCCACGGATGGTCTCATCCGTGGGCTTGAAGTGCAAGACACAGGTCACCCAATTATGATGCCTGTGGGTCCCGAAACACTAGGGCGCATTTGGAATGTAATTGGCGAGCCTGTAGACGAAAAACCAATGCCTGAGGTTTCAGGCTACATGCCAATTCACAGGCCTGCACCTAAATATGACGAACTGGTAACGAAAACCGAAATTTTTGAAACCGGCATCAAAGCCATCGACTTGGTTGAGCCGTTTGTAAAGGGCGGCAAAACTGGTTTGTTCGGTGGTGCCGGCGTTGGCAAAACCGTTATCATTCAGGAACTCATTAACAACCTTGCTCAAGAGCATGGTGGCACTTCCGTGTTCACTGGCGTGGGCGAGCGCACACGTGAGGGCACCGACTTGTACCTTGAAATGAGCGATTCGGGCGTTATCAACAAAACTTGCCTTGTTTACGGGCAGATGAATGAGCCTCCAGGAGCACGCTTGCGTGTTGGTCTGGCAGGGCTTACTGAAGCTGAGTACTTCCGTGACCAAGGCCAAGACGTGCTTTTGTTTGTTGATAACATTTTCCGCTTCACGCAAGCAGGCTCCGAGGTGTCCGCATTGCTAGGGCGCATGCCTTCTGCTGTGGGTTACCAACCAACGCTTGCAACTGAAATGGGCGACTTGCAGGAACGCATTACGTCAACATCTACGGGCTCCATCACGTCTGTGCAGGCAGTTTACGTGCCAGCAGACGACTTGACAGACCCTGCCCCTGCAACAACGTTTACGCACTTGGATGCTAAAACAGTTCTTTCACGTTCCATTGCCGAGCTTGGCATTTACCCAGCTGTTGACCCACTAGAGTCAACATCACGCGCACTTGACCCTGCCATTGTAGGCGAGGAGCACTACCGCGTGGCAACAGGCATTCAGGAGCTTTTGCAGAACTACAAAGACTTGCAAGACATCATTGCAATTCTTGGTATGGACGAACTTTCCGAAGAGCAGAAGTTAACGGTTTCACGTGCTCGCAAGGCTCAACAATTCTTTGGTCAATGTTTCCACGTTGCAACACAGTTTACAGGCCTTGAAGGCAAGTACGTAAAACTTGAAGACACAATTCGCTCGTTTGCTGCAATTTTGGACGGCGAATGCGATGAGATTCCTGAGCAATGCTTCCGCTTGAAGGGCTCAATCGACGACGTCTATGCAGCATATGAGGAAATGAAGCAAAAGGAAGGCGCTTAAATGGCTGCTTTTGATTGCGAAATTGTTTCCACTACAAAAAGCTTGTTCTCGGCCAAAGCTGAAATGGTTGTTGTGCCTGGTGTTGAAGGCTCCATGGGCTTTTTGGCAGGGCATGCGCCACTTGTGTCTGTTTTAGCAGACGGGGAAGTGCGCTTAACGCCTGAAGGTTCAAGCAAAATTCAGCGTTTCAACTTGAAAGGCGGCTATGTGCAGGTCAGCGACACTAAGGTAATTATTCTTGCCGACAGTTGCGAACCTGTTGCTGCTTAAGATAAGCTTTAAAATTTAGTACACCAACAAAAACCGCTGTTCCATAATTGATGGGCAGCGGTTTTTTTGCATTAGATTTGCACTAAATTGAGTAACTGCAAGCTTCCAATTTTTCCGAGCGTTCAAGAATGTCTTGCAAGCTTACATTGCTAAGGTAATCTTTAATGGTTTCATAAAGTTCACGCCACATGAACATTTCAAAACATGCACCACCAGCAGGCGTTTTGCACATGTTAAATTCATCGGCAAATTCAACAGGCACAAGGCTGCCTTCCGTGGCCTCAAGCACCATAAACATTGAAATGTGCGCTGGGCTTTTAGCAAGTTTGTAGCCACCGCCCGCCCCACGGCTTGCTTTCACAAGCTTCGCTGCTGTTAGGCTTGATGCGATTTGCTCTAAATATTTGCGGGAGATGTTTGTTTTGCTGGCAACCTCTTTAAGCGAAACAGGCGTTTCGCTGCTTGAATGCTGTGCTAAAAACGTCATAAAGCGCACAGCATAAATGCCCCTTGTAGAAATTTTCATCGTGCGCTGCTTTCAGCCTGTTTCATGTTGCGCGCTTGTGCATAAAACCAGTTTTCAAGCTTACCAAGGTGTGCTGTATCAACGCTGCTTAAATTTTCTTTTGCAACCTCGAATAAAAAGTGCACCCATTCTGCAACTGTTTTGCCTGCAAAAGTGGCATTGAGCTCACATTTGCGAATTGCATTCATTGTTGCATCGGTTGTGTTGTTGTCAAACGGCCACTTGTCGTTTTTGACACCAAGGGCATTCTCAATTTTTTGCATTGCTTCTTCTGAATAAAAAAGCCCTTTAATTAGCGCAGCATAACCTGCAACTTGGTTTATTTCCATGGAGTCGGCTGGGCGAATTTCTATGAAGTTCTTAAGCCTAACATCGGGCCAAAACATTGAAAGCAAATGCTCAACGTCCGTTTGTGTCATGGGGGAGGTGCTGTAAGCCTCATATGCTGGCGTGTTGCCGACGTATTCAAGCTCAAGCCCGCTTTTGTTGTCGCTGCTTGTGTGTGTTACAAAAATTGGCGAGGTTTCAAGCAGCCACTTGGCATAATTTTCAAAGTTATAGCCTTCACTAAAAAGCCCTGGAACTGCACAGCAGCGCTTTGTGTCAACGTCTCGCCACATGCAAAAGCGCTCCAGGCGTTTGTTTGTTGGCTTGCTTTCAAACACGCAAACGTTATCGCAAATGCAAGACAGAATTGGCGCTAGTGCTTGTGCAATACGCATTTTGCGAATTGCGTCCGCTTCACCTGTGTAGTCAACAGACACTTGCACTGAAGCAGATGCACGCATCATGCGCTTGCCCTCGGTGCCTAGGATGTTGAAGTATTTGTCCATAAGCCGGTAGCGTTTTTTAGGGATTAGCGGCAGGTCTGCTGCACGTGTGCTTGGGTGGTAGCCAAGCGTGATAAGTTTACAGCCGTGCGCTTCAAGAAATGGGTCAACCCTTTGCCTGAATGCGTTGTATACGCTGACAATTTTGTCAATTGAAGCAAACGGCGCAATGCTAATTTCAAGCTGGGCTGCAGGTTCAAGGGTTATGGATGCCTCTGGCGATTTTAAGCCAATTAAATCGTTTTCTATGCCGTAAAGCTTTTGCTCGTAAAACTGCGAGAGATGTTTTAGAACTGCTGCAACGTTAAGCTCGCCAGAGCTTTCTGCATTTTCGCTGGTAGAAGCGGCATTTTGCCTGTGGCTTTCATCGTAATAAACAGGTGCATTGTTGCTTGTGTGAACAGCGAAATGCTCAACTTCAACGCCAAGCTTATTCGTAGGCGCACTTTGCGCACCTTGCCTAAAGTAAGCAACAATTGTTTGCAGGTTTTCTTCGTAAAACTTCATTTGCACCCCCGCTTTTTCCAGTTGAGAAATAATAAAACTGCGCTTTGAGCATTTGATAACTTTCATATAAAAAAGCTAGGTTGCATTTTTGGCCTACTTATCACAATAAAGCAAGCAGAGAACCAGCTGGTTATTAATGTATCTCTCACACCGTCCGAAGCTCAATTTCAATGCCGCTTTCGCTGAATGCTTTGGGGAGGAGTTGGCGAAGCGCAAGCGGCTGTCAACAGAGGTTTAGAATACTAGTGGCAGGGCTTCGATGTTTGGGATTTGGTTGTTGGTGTTGGTGTTGGTCATTGTTTGGGTTTTCTTAATTGCTGAATTGAACGTTACTGTGTGGTGAGCTAATTTAGCTCGTTGTTAATATCACACCTCTCTAATTTTTTGTCTGTGGAATTATAACCGATCCACGTTTTGCGCTAAGCGCAAGTACAAATTCAGGCACAGCATGCTTCCAAGACACCTCAACTCAATGCTGCTATTGGTGGTTACGTTCGTCAGGCGGCACCAATGCAGTGAGTGTTGACTACACTGGCGTTGCCGACAACCATAGCAACAACGTGGGCATTGGCTCTTTCGCTGCTCGCCCAGTGCTCAATTTATTACTTGAATAAGTAAACAGCTTTGCACATAGCGCAACCAACCAATCACAACTAGCACACCATTAACCGCAGCGCAAAACAAAGGGAGGCAATGAGCCTCCCTTTTAGTTTGCTGGTAGTTCTTGGCTCATTACCACTATAAATACGCAGATTGGCATCACCTTTCATTTGCAAGCTTTTTGCAATGTTTCTGCAAGCGCAGAAGCAGTACAATTGCAGTTCAGCTTTTTTGTAAACTACTTTACAGTTTCAAAAGTTTCGGAGTTTTTTCTTGCTTGACGATGGACTGTGGAACTCACTCGCAAGAACCTTAGTTTTCATTTTTTGACAAGTTGTCTATTTTCAGTGCTATAATCTAGATATACCTAGGAGGTATATATGAAGCATGACCTACAATTTGAATTCGATGAGAATAAAAGTAAATCTAATAAGAAAAAACACGGGATCGATTTTGTTGAAACTCAAGATTTATGGGACGATGAGTTTGGAGTTATATTAGATGCAAGAAGCGATGACGAAAAAAGGTATGCATTAGTGTCAAAATTGGACAATAAGATATGGGTCATGATTTTTACACTCAGAGGTGAAACTGTGAGAATAATATCTGTCAGACGTGCAAGAAAAGAAGAGGTGAGATTATATGGGCAAAAAA
>CAYVDR010000039.1:0-10454 GCA_964450625.1 uncultured Senegalimassilia sp. | reverse complement strand
GCATGCGGCGTTATTGTTGTAACGCTTTTAATGGCAACGTTTTTTGTTCCAATTTTGGCTCCTAAGAAAAAAAGAATAAGTGACGAACAAAAAGCACGTGACACACAAACATCACTCGACATCTTCCGCACTGTAATTGAAGAGCTTACTAAAAAAATGACGGACGAGAACAGGCATGCAACACAGGCAGTAATACACGATTATAACGACAGAATAGAACGCGTTAAAGATGTAAACGGCATAGACGATGAACCTAACATTAAACTTAGGCTTCGCACACTTGAGTGGGAAAACAAGTTTGTAAACGACAAAATTCAAAAAGGCGAAGTGGACCATTTTGTTGGATACCAATATTTAACTCGCATTGCACGCATGGAAGAACTTCTTCGCCACAAACACTCAACAAGGGCTGAAGCACACCAGCGCATTGTAAAACTGCGTTCATTTATGCGAAAAAGTGCTCATGCACTTATGCACAGGGTGCCTAAAACGGAACTTGGCGAAAACATGCAAGAAATGCGCAACTTGCAAATTAAATCCTATGAAAACGTGATTGAAAAACTGCAAGCTGAACTTACAGGGAACTCATGCGCTAACACTGAGGACATTTCAAAGCTTCTTGTTGAATACCAGCGCCTTGTGCAAACGCTGCGCAACACAAGCCCGTCCCTTACCACAATTTCTAAAAACAGTAACAAGCGCAACAACATAAAACGCCAAGCACTAGAAATAGAACTTGAGCAAATTGACACATTCTACGACGATGGCAACATTTCACGCGCAATGGCTAAACGCATGCGCGAAAATGTTCACCTAATGATGATGGACCTTGAAGACAACGTTTAAAAAAAGAAATGCCTGCTTTGCAAAAATTGAATTAGTAAGCAAAAGCAGGCAAAAGGTTATGTACGAAAACTAAAACGAGTTTACATTAAGCAAAGCTGTAAACAAAAACTACTTACATTAATCGGCTAGAATGTCATCAATGTTTTCAAGGTCTGTTTTAAAATTGTCTATTAAAACCTGTTCGAGTTTTTTGTATTCCTTAGATTCAAGTGGCTGATAAGCTGCCAGTTTCTCAAACATGTTTGCAGGGGTTACAGGCACGTACTTGCGGCTTTTGAGGCTTTCCTTGTAAGCATCCTCAACGGCCTCTTGTGCTGCCATGCAAATGTCAAAGCGTGGCAGCCCCGCGGAAAGGCTGATTAAGCTTTCAAGGTTTACAGCACCAACCGAAGGGTGCTTTTCTAAAATTTGTTGCCATATTTGAAAGCGCTCAGTTTTTGTTGGGACTGCAACATCAATGTTAAGTGAAGGCCCCAAAATGTTTAAGAAAAATGGGGCAATTTCGCTTGCATCTGTTGCAGTTGCAAAAACATAAACATCGGGATTGTCAACAGCGTTTCTAATAAGGTTTATTGCATCGCCTGCCCCACGTGAAAGTGTTGCAATTATAATGCCGCCTAAATCGTTAGCGTGCGGCTGAGTGTCTGGCACATCCCAAGCATCAAGTTCTTCAATTAAAAGAATGCCTGGGCCCTCAAAATTTGTTTTACTGCGATCCATTTTTGGTTGATTCCCAGCTTGCGACATTACGCACAGCGCAGTAGAACCTTGAGGCGTTTCTTCCATTTTCATGCGAACAATTGGAAGTTCAAGTTCACCAGCACATGCTAAAGTAAACTCGTGAGCATCTTCCAAGGCAGGGCTTGTGATTAAAAGCGTGTCGCAAGCTGGCATGTTTTCAATGCCATGTTTTTCGTTAAGCACAGTAACAAGGTTTTTGAATTTAGCGGAATTTTGCATCCCAATGCCATACGACTTTGCCTGCTTTATTGCATTGCCATAGCCAACTAAATTTTTAAAAGATGATGTTTTAGAAGACTTTGATGGCTTGTCCTTCGGTTTTTTACCAAACGGAAAAGGTGCAATTTTAACATCTTCGTCATCAAACATGTCACCCGAAATAATGTCGGCAACATCGTCAAGTTCATCGGGGGAAATGCCAACCTGTTCAAGCTTTTCAATTGTTAAATCTTGCAGCGTATGAGCGTAAGTTGAAAGCTCATCGTCTGGTAAAAACTTTTCAGCACGCTCAAAAATAAGCTCGCAAGCGGGTTGATCTTTTTCATCAATTGCAAGACGCCATGCATTGCGAAGTGATTGAATTGCAAGATCGCTTGGTGAGCCTTTAGACTTTGAAGCAGACTGTTCAAAAGCCGCAAGGTATAGATGTATGGCTAAAGAATTGTTGCCTTTTGATGTGGCTTGGGTTGCTTGATTAAAGAGACTTGCAACAGGAGAAGCTGTTTCTGAGTGAGTGGTTGGTAATTTATTTTGATTACTTTCTTGCATTAGCACTTAACCTTCCAACTAAAATTTACCTTTGCTCTATATTTTAACCAAGTATAACAAAATGTTCCTTGAAAGTCTAGAATAAAATAGAACATTAGTTTGTGCATTTTGTGTCGTTGATTGGCTAATTTAATATAGGACAATGCCGCAGCATGCCTAGCAACTAAATACGTTATTTTTGAAACGCCATGAACATGTAATGGAACTCATAAGACGTCCAATGCGCATAAACCGTCACATCAGACGTTACCGCCTTGTTAAAGTCGTGTAAAACTGCATCTTCTGCACTGCTTGAATACCACCCATTGAAAATGTAGTCCTGCTTTTGGGGGTCAACTGGCTGCGTGAGCTTGTCGCCATCCCAAACCTTTTGCGTTTTATAAACGCTTCCATCATCCGAGACAAAAGTTGCAACATGCCACTTGTTCAAGTTGCCTTTAAGCAGGTTTTTAAAGTTATCGTTAAAAATGGTGTTACTGCCTACAACATAAACAGCACCAACATTTTTTGGGTTTTCTTTTACGAAAGGAATGTCAGCTACATTGCCATAAGAAAGCAAGAGCACTCCCCCGCTTTTCCCCACAACAGCAGCGCCTGCAATAACTTCTGTTTTGTTTGCAGCTGCGTCTTTATCTGAAATGACAATTGTACTTGAATTCATGTAGGGCTGGTTTGTTTCTTGAGTTTCACTTGTCATGTATGTTGCAATGTTGTTTGACACATCGGTGCTGTTGCTCCCCTGAAACCTAACAACCCGCAATTGGCCAAAAGCGTCTTCTGCATTTACTTTTAAAATGCTTGAAAAGCCCCCTGCAACATAAATTTTGCTGCTTGCAGACGTTAGTGAAGCGATTGCACCCCATTCTTCTTCTGTTAAATTACCTGCATTTACAGCTTCATCGGTAAAGAAAATTGGCACTTTATATTTATATGCAAATGGAACAAGGGACGCAACATCACACATGTTTGAAACACTTGCAATAATTGCTTGCGAGCTAGGGTTTCCTGAAAGTGCCGAAATTTTTTGCGCACATGCAACGGAGGCGCTACAACTATTATTGACTGAAATGCGTTCTATGTTGTTTACACCAGCCGTTTTAAGATTATGCTCAACGCTTGCGGGCACAACTGTTGTACTGCCAATAATGTAGACACTGCATGCACCAAGTTGGTTTATTAAATTTGCGGTTTCGCTAGACAAACCGCCATCTGATGAAAGCAGAATTGGAGCATCTAAAACACCTGCAAGCCCTGAAGCGCATGCCGCAAATGCTCCGTTTGCTTCAGGGGCAATAACAATACATTTACAACCATTTGGGTAAGCTGCCTTAGCAGCGTCATTAGCAGAGTTAACGCTAGACGTGCCAGAAATGTCGACAACAGGAGTTAGTTCATGAAACTGCGATGTTTCAGCATGTGCAGGCGCAGTGAATGCAAAAAATAATAGAAATACAGCAAAACAAAACAGCAATAAAACTTGCTTGAAATTCAACTTGATGCTTTCTAAAAATACATCAATTGTATTTTGATAATTCTTAAACAAAGCTTTCCTTCTTTCGCAACAAGCTGGAAATTATACAATTATTTTAGAGTGCTTAATACAGCATTAGCTATGCTTTCACCATCAAGCCCGAGTTGCTTGTAAATTGTTTCAGTTTTGCCATGAATGACGAATTTGTCTGGAATGCCAAAGTTCAGAACAGGCACACTTAAGCCTTCAGACGCAAGAATGCTGCTAATTTCTTGGCCCACACCAGCACAAACAGCACCGCTCTCAAGCGTTACAACAAGCTTTGTTTTGGCAGCTCGTTTAATTTCTGCAACATCTACAGGTTTTGCCCAACGCATATCAACAACGCGCGTGCTAATGTTTTTTTGCTCAAGCACTTTTTTTGCAACAAGTGCTTGCTCAACCATGTTGCCAAAAGCAAGAATTGCAACATTAGTGCCCTCGCATAAAACACTAGCTTTGCCAACTTCAAATGTGGTAGGCTTAACTGGAATTTCTGCACTAGCAGATGTGCCCCTTGGGTAGCGAATTGCAACGGGGCCTTTAAGTGAAAGAGCTGTGTGAAGTGCACAAACAAGTTCAGCTGCACTAGATGGTGTAAGTATTCGCAAATTTGGCACCATTCGCAAGTACGCCAAGTCAAATGCACCGTTATGCGTAGCACCATCGGCACCAACAATGCCAGCGCGGTCAATTGCAAATACAACATCTAGCTTTGGCAAACAAACATCAATTATTAGCTGGTCAATTGCCCGCTGCAAAAAAGTGGAATACATTGCAACAACAGGTTTCATGCCGCCTTTTGCAAGCCCTGCTGCCATTGCAACAGCGTGTTCCTCTGAAATACCCGTGTCATAAAAACGCTTTGGGTACTTTTCTGCAAATTCACAAAGCCCAGTGCCACTTGCCATTGCAGCTGTAATTGCAACAATTTTACTGTTACGCTTAGCTTCACTAACAAGTGCTTCGCCAAAAACCTCAGTATATTTTTTTGGCGCTTTATTCTTAGCCTGCTTTACCTTACCAGTTTTTGCGCTGTAAGGGCCGATGCCATGAAACAGTGTTGGGTTTTTCTCTGCTGGTGCATAGCCCTTGCCCTTCTTGGTTACAACATGCACAAGAACAGGGCCTTCAGCTTGCAAAACAGTGCGAAACATGTCGCGCAAAAGTGCAATGTTGTGACCATCAATAGGCATTGTGCACACAATGTTTAGTTGCTCAAACATCATTGAATGCGGAATTATAAACTGCTTAACAGATTCCTTAACATTGCGCCCTAGGTTTGTAATTGCTCTACCAAAAGGCACCGATGTTTCAAGGTATTCCTGCATGTTATCGCGCGTTGTACGGTATTGCGTTGACACGCGCATGTCGCCTAAATGGCGCATTAGTGCACCAACATTGTGTGAAATTGACATTTCGTTGTCGTTTAAAACAATGACCATAGGCGTTTGAGCTTGCCCGATGTTGTTTAGGGCTTCAAATGCCATGCCACCTGAAAGGGCAGCATCACCAATTAATGCCACAACTTTTTCGTTTGACCCACGCAAATCGCGAGCGCAAGCAAGCCCGTATGCAACGGAAAGCGAATCGGAAGCATGCCCTGAAAAGTGCACGTCAAAGGGGCTTTCTGTAGGTTTTGGAAAGCCTGAAATGCCGTCTTGCTGGCGCAGAGTTTTAAATTGCTTAAGCCTGCCCGTTACAAGTTTGTGTGCATAAGCTTGATGCCCAACATCAAAAACAAGCTTGTCACTTGGGCAGTTAAGTTCAGCGTGAAGTGCCAGAATAATTTCAACAGCACCTAGTGAAGAGGCAACATGACCACCTGTTTTAGATGTAACATCAACAATTTCCTTGCGAATTTCACCTGCAAGAATTGTAAGTTCGTCGTTTGAAAGCAGCTTTAAATCGGCTGGGCTATTAATGGCATCTAAAATGCGTTTATTGCTCATGCTTGTGCACTGCCTTCTTGCTGTGAACTGTTTTGAGACTGCTGAACTTGTTTGGCTTCATGCGTTTCACTAGCTTGAAGGTTTTCCTGCCCCTGTTCGGGATTTTCGCCTGGTTTAGCTTCATTTTCGCTTATGCCAACTTCAAGCATTTCGCAGCCGCGCAAACCCAAACCAACCGCTTCTTCATAAAGCGTCAGCGCATCGTCAAGCGGGATATTTTCATTGCTAACAGTATTAGCAATTTCATTTAGGCGCGCATTAAGTTCATCGTATGTTTGATAATTAGTTTGAGACAAAATAAATACCCTTGTTTACAACACATTATTCAGCTTCAATTGATTTAGCAATTTGCCCAAGTACACCATTTATAAAACGCGATGAGTCGTCTTCAGCGCCAAAGCTTTTAGCTAAATTGACGGCTTCATCTATGCTTACTCCAATTGGAATTTTGCTTTCAAACAGCATTTCGTAGACTGCCAAGCGCAAAAGGCACAAATCAACAACAGGCATGCGCAAAAGCGACCAGTTTTCAGCAGTGTCAGTTAGCTTTTTGTCGATAAGCTTTTTGTTTTCGCAAACACCATTGACAAGCTTTTTGCCGTATGTAGTTATAAGACCAGCTTCCGCGGGAACACTTTTGGAATTTAAAATGCTGCTTGGTTCAGCTTTAGTAATTTCTATGCTATACAAAACTTGAAGCGCAAACGAGCGCGCTTCAGTTCTGGTTTTAGACCGGTTTGCCATGGTTTTATCTTGCGAAATCTATTGCATCAACAAAGACATCAACAAAGCCAACAGTCGCACCCACCTGCGAGGAAACTGCATCGCTTACAGATGCACGAACGCTGCTTGCAACGTCTGGCAGCGCATAGCCTGAGCACACACTAATGTGCACAGTAACGTTGAGCTTGCCTGCCTCGTCTTCAACAATTTCAATGCCCTGCGTTGTAGGCTTAGAAGAAATTAAACCGCGAATGCCAGTTGTACCACCGTTCGCAACACCACCAAGTGCCGCCACACCTTCAGTTGAAGACACAGCAATTGACACAATTGTTTCAATAACTCCGGGGGCTAGTTGCATGCCATCTATTTTTAAATCGCTCACAAAACATCACTCATTTCTGTTTCTATAAAGTCGGTGCAGGCATCCCCTGCGCAAAACACACTGTTGTCAAGCACTCTGCGATGAAATGGCAGGGTGGTTTTTATGCCTTCAATAACGAATTCATCTAATGCGCGGCGCGCACGAGCAAGCACTTCGGTGCGGTTTTGCCCCCAAACAATAAGCTTTGCCACCATTGAGTCATAGTAGGGGCTAATTTCTGTGCCTGTTTGCACATAGCTTTCAATGCGAACGCCAGGACCTGCCGCAGGTTGAAAACGTGTGATTTTGCCTGGACACGGGCGAAAACCATGTTCTGGGTCCTCAGCATTAATGCGAAATTCCATTGCATGACCATAAGGTGTAAACGGTGCGCGACTAGCACAACTCATAGGCTCACCTGCTGCGATGCGCAGTTGCTCTTTAATTATGTCAACACCTGTAATTTCCTCAGATACTGGGTGCTCAACTTGCACACGCGTGTTCATTTCCATGAAATAGAAATTGTTTGATTGGTCTAGCAAAAACTCAATTGTGCCAGCGTTTTTGTAGTCAACAGCACGCACAGCCTTAACAGCAGCAATGCCCATGGAACGGCGAAGCTCTTCTGTTAGCACAGGCGATGGTGCTTCTTCGATTAACTTTTGATGCCTGCGCTGAATGGAGCAGTCGCGCTCGCAAAGTGCAACGTTGTTGCCGTGATTGTCGGCGAGCACCTGCACTTCAACGTGGCGTGGGCGCACAACAAGCTTTTCAAGGTAAACATCGCCATTGCCAAAAGCAGCTTTCGCTTCCGCACGCGCAGCGTTGAAATTTGATTCGAGTTCCTCAGGTGAATGAGCCTCGCGCATGCCCTTGCCACCACCGCCTGCCGTAGCTTTAATAAGCACAGGAAAGCCCACTTTTTCCGCAAATTCCATTGCCTCTTCAACTGATGCAACACAGCCATTAGAGCCTGGAACAACAGGAACAGCGCATGACATCATTGTTTCACGAGCACTTGCTTTGTCGCCCATGCGCTCAATGCATTCTGCTGAAGGGCCAACAAACACGATGTCGTTTTCGGCACACTGACGCGCAAATTCAGCGTTTTCAGCCAAGAAACCATAGCCTGGGTGAATTGCCTGAGCACCTGTATTTTTAGCAGCTTGAATAATGTTTTCTGCAACAAGGTAACTTTTAGCAGCTTGGGCAGGACCAATGCACACAGCTTCATCAGCGTATTGTACAGGGTATGTGTTTTTGTCTGCCTGCGAATAAACCGCAACGGTTTTAACGCCAAGTTCACGCGCAGCACGCATAACACGAAGCGCAACTTCACCACGGTTTGCAATTAAAATTTTGTCAAACATTATTTCTGCTCCGGAACAAGAGGCGTTTTGGAATGAGGCTCAATGTAGAACAAAACTGTACCAAACTCAACAGGCTCACCGTCGCCAATGCAAACTTCGCGCACGGTGCCCATTTCTTCAGCTGTAATTTCATTCATAAGTTTCATTGCCTCAACAATGCAAAGTGTTTGATTTGCAGCCACCTCATCGCCCACTTTAACGAAAGGAGGCTCACCAGGTGCTGGCGCTTCGTAAAATGTGCCAACCATAGGTGCTGTTACAGCGTACCAATTTGCTGGGTGATCGCCTGCATCAGCATTGTTTTGCGCAGCTGGTGCACTTCCGCTTTCCACAGCATCGGCAGCTGAGGCTGCTGCATTTGTTACAGGCGTGCCGGCAGCAGCAGCAACTGCCTGTGCTGCCCCTGCGGCAGCGGCGGCAGCAGCACCAGTTTCACCTGGCATACGAACTGCAATGCGTGCGCCTTCTTCCTCAACAACAATTTCGCCGACACCACTTTCTTGCGCAACGCGTACTAGCTCGCGAATTTGATTGATATCCACGTAGTCATCCTCCTTAGTATTGCTTGATTCTTCCTCTAATAAAAAGTCAACTTTTTCACTTGAACGGTGCTTGCTTAAAAACGTGCGTGCCTCGTTAGGGAACAAGGCATACATAAGCACGTCTTCTTCACTTTGCGCTAAATCGCCAATCTCATTTTCCACTTCGCTATAAGTTGTTGTAACCAAGCTTGACGGTGCAACATCTGCCGGCAGGACATCTGCCTTACCAACAACTTTTTGCAAGATTTCAGGTGCCACATTACCAGGCGTTTTGCCATAGTAACCGCAAATGTAGTCCTTCATTTCCTTTGAAACAACGCCCCAACGCTTGCCCGTTAGCACATTAAACACCGCCTGTGTGCCAACAATTTGCGACATTGGTGTAACAAGTGGTGGGTAGCCAACTTCAGCACGCACACGAGGAATTTCACGCATAACCTCTGGCAAACGGTCGGAGGCATTTTGCATTTCAAGCTGAGATGTTAAATTTGACATCATGCCACCAGGCACTTGATGCGAATAAACCTGCATATGAATTAGCGATGACACACCGCGTTTATAGTGTGCACGCTTGCGAACGCCTTCCCAATACTCTGCAATTTCAAACAACAGGTCAAGGTCAAGGCCAGTGTCATAACGACTTTCCTTCAACGCTGCAACTAGCATTTCAACCGCGGGTTGCGAATTGCCAAATGCAAGAGGTGCTGAGGCTGTGTCAACAACACTTACCCCCGCCTCAGCAGCTTTTAGGTAATTAGCAGGTGCCATGCCACCAACATAGTGGCAATGTAAGTGAAGCGGCAGACCAATTTCTGCATTAAACGCTTTTGTGATGCGGCTTGCGCGGTAAGGTGTCATAAGCCCTGCCATATCTTTTATGCAAATGGAATCGGCACCTAAATCTTTTAGTTCCTGACCGTATTCAAGGTAACTATCAAGCGTGTGAACAGGCGAAATTGTGTATGAGATTGCCGGTTCAAAGTGACCTCCGCAAGCTTTAACGGCTTGTGCTGTGTCATAAACATTGCGAATGTCATTTAGCGCATCGAACACGCGAAACACATGCACACCATTGCGCTTTGATGCCTTTATAAAACGCTCAACAATTTCACGTGAATAATGCTTATAGCCAACAAGGTTTTGCCCACGCGTTAACATTGAAAGCGGGGTGTTTGGCATTTGCTTCTTAATTGAACGAAGCCTATCCCACGGGTTTTCATCTAGAAAACGAATGCAAGTGTCGAAAGTTGCACCGCCCCAAGCTTCAACAGCCCAATAGCCAACTTTATCGATTTTTGGCAGAATTGGCAGCATATCGCCAATTTGCATGCGTGTTGCCCACAGGCTTTGCTGACCATCGCGAATGGTTGTGTCCATTATTTGCAGCCTAGACATGCTTTTGGCCCCCTTAATGTGTTATCAAAAAGCAACTAATAATTAAAAATAAAAACGCAACATAAAGTGAAAATATAAGATTGAATTATACGCAAATGTTATTGATTTGGCAAAATTGCACTAAAGTAAACTGATAATAATTTTAATTAAATGCACACATCTTCACTTACATCAAGCATCATACACTCAACGCTGCTGCCTGCACTCACGTCCCCTTTGCCTTCAGGCAGAATTGCCAAGCAATTG
>CAYVDR010000038.1:1513-10560 GCA_964450625.1 uncultured Senegalimassilia sp. | reverse complement strand
ATAAATTAAGTAGTTCATTTCAATTATTGCTGAATAACTTGCGCATTAAGCTACACTTAAAAGCGAGGTTAAAAGCAACCAACTAAAATTCGCATTACGAAAGGAAGCAAAACATGGCACTACCAAGGCCCTCACTTTTGTTAATTCTAGACATTGACCAGCGCATTGATTCCAAAGACTTGCGCCTTGAAATCGACCGCTGCTACGCTTACGTTGGCAGCGCACTTGTGCGCACGCACGAGCCAGAAAGCGAAGATTCGCCAATTGAAAACACCATGCGCCTTATGGTAAGGCTTGGCACACGCCACTACATTGACAGTGCCGAGGAAGAATCTGACGAGCTTTGGAATACAATTATGCGCCGCTGGTTTAAAAACCAATTTCACAAGCTTGGCAACCAAACGCTAATTTACAACAAGCGCCAGCAAGATGTTGGCAACGACAAGCTTGCATTCACGTGGTTTGAGATTGAACTTGAAGGCGGCAAGCTTGTTGTACAAATGCGTGCAAACGATGTCTCCAGCATCGACGAAGAGGCAGCTGAAGTGCTAACAACCATCCGCGATGCCTATAACGCAGGTACACTAGGCGACAAGCAAAAAGTGGTTCGCATTATAACGCCAGCTAGCGAGTCTTGGGAAGCGCAGGTTGTTGCAGGTGAAGCTGCAGCTAAGAAGCGTGCCGAAGAGGAAGCAAAAGCCGCAGAGGCGGCAAAGAAGTTGCAAGAGGAAAAAGAAAGCGCAGCAGAAACAGCAGCTGAACGTGCGTTTTTGGAGTCTCCTGAACTCATTGCCCAGCAAGCTGAAACCGGTGCTATGTCGGCGTCGGATGCAGTGGCAGCACAACAGGCTGCACAGGCAGGCACAAACAACACAAGCCAAGGCGGTGGCGTTGAATCGCCCGAACTTGAGTTCAAACTTGAAGAGCCAACATTTAATGTTGCCTACGACACGTTTTGCGTTGTGTATGACGACGGTAGCAAAAAAGTGTTAACGCTGTAGTTTTATTACCACTGCGTCTAACGCTTCTTTAAACTTCTTAACCTACTGCAGCCGAAATAAAGTGGCTGCACGCAAAGTTTTCTTTGCACTTTTGACAAATACTTGCAAATTTATTGCTGGTTTAAATATGGTCGCAAAATATGAAAGGGGTTAACCTCATGCTACAAACCATCGCACAATGTGAAAGCCGCCTAATTAAAGTTGAAGGCGCAGCGCAAAGTGGTAAAACAGAAAGCTTAATTCAACGTACAAAATGCCTGGTTGAAGGCGGGTGCAACCCCAGCGACATCATGATTGTTGCCACAAACGCCTTTGCAGCACAGGCGCTAAAAGCCCGCCTTGCAAAGGCTGTTGGCGAAACCGCCGCAGCAAGCGTTCAGGTCACAACAGCACTTAAAGCATGCGTAAAAGTTCTAAATACGCCCGAAGCAAAAGAAAAAACTGGCAGAACCCCCCGCATTTTAAATAAAGCCGAATACAACCTGTTTTTAGAAGACATGAAAACGACAGGTGAGCACCCCCGAAAGCTTCGCAACATGCTAAGCTATTTCTTCTGCGAAATGGCAGACTTTACCCCACGCGAAAAGTGGCGTACGGGAAACGCCGAGGACACAATTTATGCCCACGCACAGCGCGTGCTTAAGTTGCGCGGTGCCATGCTTGCGCAAGAGGCTGCAATGGTGTGCGCACAGTTCCTGCAAAGCCCTGAAGGCGAAGGCGCATGTGCCCAGTTTACGCACGTGTTTTGCGACGACTTCCAAAACTTAACGCATGCACAACAAATGTGCATGGGCATGCTAACAAAAGAGCAGTTTATAGTAACAGGCAACCCAAACCAAACGCAAGATGGCAGAGGTGGGCAAGCCTACCCTGAAAGCTTTACGAACTTTGAAGTGCTGCGCCGTGGCGTTGAGGTGTTTCACTTAAAAGGCGCATGGGGCAACGAAAAAATTAACCGCATGGTTGACGGGCTTTCAAGTGTGGAAGCTGCAAACAAGGCTTACGTTGCTGGCAGCACAAATGCACTTGACACGGGTGCTGAAAAACTTCCTGCAGAAGTTAACATAGACGACATTGTTGCTGTTAAGTGGAATACACCAGAAGATGAACTAAACAAAATTACAAAAGTAATTTTGCAGATTGTTAACTCTAGCGAAAACATGAAGGAAGCTCGCACATGCATTGTTGTTCCAAATCGCCGCTGGGCGTCAATGACTAAAAAGGCACTCATACGCCGTGGCATTGATGCTAGTGCCATTGGCGCTGGCACAGGCCTTGGTGGCGACCCACGCGAAAGCAAGCGTGCACGTGCGCAAGTTGCGTTTGCTAAGCTTGCGCTTTTGGCAAACCCGAAGGACATGGTTGCATGGCGCAGTTGGTGCGGCTTTGACAATGCGCTTACAAACTCCGATGCGTGGGACCGTTTAATGGACTTTGCAGAGGAAAACAACAAAACACTTCTTGAAGCGTTGGAAGAAATTTCAAACGCGGGTTACGGTGCAAAAGAGCCGTTTTTACGCAGCCGTGTTTTGGCTAAGAAATTCCGTGCAGGGCAGGATTTCATAGGCAAAAACACTGGCAGAAGCGGCTTTGGGCTGTTTAAAGCTGTTGGCGCAGAGAGCATTGACGAGTTCGAAGGCGTGGCACGTGAAATGGTTGGCAGTGAAAGCGCAGCCGAGCTGTTTGAAATGTTTAGCCAAGCCATAACAGATGCAACGTGGCCAGAAAACCCGCACATCATGCACATTTCAAGCTTGCAAAACATGGTTGGTCAGGAATACGACAATGTGTTCGTGCTTGGCTGCATCGACGGTTTCTACCCAAAACGCAACGCTTTTGAAATTATAAGCACCGATGAAGAGCGCAAGCTTGTGCTTGATAGTGCTCGCCGCATTTTTGCAAGCGGCATCGCAAAAGCCAAAAACTTGCTGGTAATCTCGTACTTCGCTAAATCCAATTTAGAGCTTGCTGAGAAAACAAAAATGCAGGTTGTGCGTGTAAAAAGCGAAAAGGGCATGCGCATTGGCATTTTGCGCCCAACGTGTTTCTTACGAGAAGCGGGCGACGGTGCGCCAACAACTCTTGGCGGCCAGCAGTTCACGGCAGAATTTGGGCTTAACTAACCCGCTTGGCTGGTTCTGTACATTTTTTCAACAGTTTACAAACTCACTGAACACACATGCAAAATTTAAGATATGCTACAGGGCTGTTAAACGGCAACTAATGCTGTGCAAAACGCTGCACTGAATAATTAGCTGCAAAAACAACTGTTATAAACTTCAAATTAAGAAAGGTTCTAGTTATGGCAATTACAGTTACAGGGCGCAAAATGCAGGTTACCGATGCTTTGCGCGATTATGCACAAGAAAAAATTGGCAACTCCATGAAGGTTATGAACATTAGCCCTCTTGATGCAGAAGTTGTTTTGCATAAGGAAAAAAACCCTGCTAATGCCCTTCCTGCCATCTGCGAGGTTACGCTTCGCACTAAAGGTCACATCGTGCGTGTTGAAGAGGCTGAACAAGAAATGTATGCCGCAATTGACGTTGCATCTGCAAAGGTTTTGCGCCAGCTTCGCAAGTTCAAAACCAAGGTGCTTGACCGCAAATACCGCGAAGAACCAGCACCACAGGTTGGTGAATTTGACCCAGACAGCTTAATGGAAGAACTTGCAGCCGACGACGAAATTGTTCGTGTGAAAGAAATTACGTTTGAGCCACTCACCCAAGATGAAGCGCTAGTGCAAATTGACCTTTTAGGGCATGACTTCTTTGCGTACACCGACCGCGACACAAACCTTGTAAATGTGCTGTACCGCCGCAGCGATGGTGGCTATGGTCTGCTTAAACAGGCTGAATAATTTTAAGAGTGCAACTTTAAAGGAAGGCATAAAATTATGGCAACAATAGACACCATAAAAAGCATTCTGCAAGAAAAGCTTGACATTGCGCCTGAAAGCGTCAACGATGAATCAACATTTGAATCACTTGGCGTTGACTCGCTTGACATGGTTGAGCTAATTTGTGAACTTGAGGACCGCATGCAAATTGACTTCGGCGAACCTGAAGGCTTAACTAATGTGGGGCAGCTTGTTGAATATATTGATGGGCTAAAAAAAGCTTAACGCAACACGCCCATACATTGACCATTTTAAAAACCCTGCATGCAGCAGGGTTTTTTTATGATGCGCAACACAAACTGCCTAAGAACTAAATTATTTCGCATAATCAAAAGGCTGTTTGCAATATACTTACCACTAGAAAAAACAGAAAGGCTAAAGCACATGAAAGTTTTAATTGTTAACCATTTCCCACTTACTGGAAGCGGCAGCGGGGCATACACAACAAACATTGCCAATTCCTTGGTGAAGCTAGGGCATGAAGTGTGCGCCGTATACCCCGATAATGCCCCAGAATCCAGTGATTGGTTATTCAAAACGCACCCGGTTTATTTTAAAAGCGAAACACATTCTTTAATAAAGCCCGAAGTAAACTTCAACTTCCCTTGTTTTACAACACACCCACGCTCCACCATGACATTTGACAACATGACGGATGGGCAATTTAGCGATTACATGAATGCTTTAAAAGCTGCAATTGCCAGTGAAGTTGAAAACTTTAAGCCCGACATTATTCACTGCGGTCACATTTGGTTACTTGCTAATTTAGCTACAGAATTTAGTATACCAGTTGTTATTACATGCCACGGCACCGACTTGATGGGCATTAAAAGCTGTGCGCGCTTTCGCAAATATGCGCTTGAAGCTGCCGAGAAGTGTTCAGCAATTGTTGCCATTAGCAATGGCAATTTAAACGAGCTCAACAAAGTTTTGCCACAGTTCAAAAGCAAATTTCATTTAATACCAAACGGCTTTAATAGCAGCGTTTTTTACCCCGAGGCCTGCAGCACCAAAAGTGTGCTTAAAATGTTTGAAATTGAAAAGCCTTACAGCAAAATTATTTCCTTTGCCGGCAAATTTGCCCACTTCAAAGGCATAGATGTTCTTTTGCGCGCGAATGCTTTATATGCAAGAGACGACACAGCAACAATTCTTGCAGGCGATGGCGAATTATTTGAGGAGATGAGCAAACTTAAAACTGACCTTCAACTTAACGACACCTATTTTGTTCACAACCAACCGCACGACGTTCTGCGAAAGCTTTACAGCGCAGCTGAAGTGTCGCTTGTGCCCTCGCGAAACGAACCGTTTGGGCTGGTAGCAATTGAAGCTGGCGCATGCGGTGCACCTGTTATTGCCTCTGAAAGCGGTGGGCTTGTTGACATTGTAGTGCCTAAAACGGGCATGTTCTTTGAGCAAGACAACGCTGAAGAACTTGCCAAGTGCGTCAGTTCAGTGCTTAGCGGCGAAGTTTCATTTAGCAGAGAAGAAGTTGCAGCCAAAACGCTAGAAACATTCGGACAGGACGCTTTTACACAGCGCCTTATTGATGAGGTTTATGCTAAGGCTGTGAAATAGCCCTAATCGTGCTCCATTAAAATGCCTGTTACCTTCATCTAAAACTGCAAGAGTGGTGTAACAATTATGCGCTTAAGTTCTAATTTTATGCTTGCGAATTGCTTGGGTTTATAATGGCGCTTCGTAAAACGTTTTAAAAATTTATGTGCTTGGCGTGCTTTATTAAAGCCTTACACCAATAAAACGTTTCACGCGCGCCCATGGCTCAATGGATAGAGCATCGGACTTCTAATCCGGCGGTTGTAGGTTCGAATCCTACTGGGCGCGCCATTTTTTTCAGTAATTGTTCTAGCTTCAAACTTCTCAAAAGGTTTCAAAATGAATAATACAGTCGAACTTTTAGCGCCAGTAGGCACAAAAGACGCATTTTTTGCAGCCGTTAGTGCTGGTGCAAATGCAGTTTATATGGGTCTTGAAATGTTTAATGCGCGCAGAGGCGCCGAAAACTTTACGCTTGCTGAATTTGAAAGTGCTTGCAACTTCGCTCATTTACGTGGCGTGTTGGTTTACGTTACTCTAAACACAATTGTGCTGCCTGAAGAGGTTGAAAGCGCGCTTAACATGGCATGTGATGCATATAATGCAGGCGCCGATGCCTTCATTGTGCAAGACCTTGGCATTGCCTCGCAGCTTAAAAACTTACTACCGAATGCTCGCCTTCACATGTCAACACAAGCAAACATTCACAATGCTGCTGGTATTGAAATGGCTGCAAGCCTTGGTGCAGCGCGCGTGACTCTTAGTCGTGAACTTTCCGAAGAAGAAATTACAGCCTTAGCACAGTTTGGCAAAAAGCTTGGCATTGAAGTGGAAGTGTTTGTGCATGGGGCGATATGTGTGTGCTATTCGGGGCAATGCCTAATGTCGTCGATGATTGGTGGGCGCTCGGCAAACCGCGGCATGTGCGCACAGCCTTGCCGCTTGCCCTACCAACTGTACAAGCAGGGCAGCAATGCGCCAGTTAAAGTGGATGGTGAGCACATCTTGTCACCGCACGATTTATGTCTAATTGATAATCTGGGCAAACTTGCAGCTGCTGGTGTAGCGTCATTCAAAATAGAGGGTCGCATGAAATCGCCTGAATATGTTTTTGCAACTGTTAGCACCTACAAACAAATGCTTAATCAAGCATTAGATAACAATTCGTCTAGCACTACCGCCACAAAAGCGCAAATGGACAAGCTGGCGCAAGCTTTTAGCCGTGGCTTTACAACGGCATACTTTGAAGGCAAGCGCGGCAATGAAATTATGAGCTACAAGCGTCCAAACAACCGCGGCATTTTGGCTGGTCGCGTAAAGGAAGTGAAAGGCAAAAACGTAGTGTTGCTCCAAAAAACTAAGCTTGGCTGTGGCGATGATATTCAATTCTGGACGAAAAAAGGGCAATCGACTTACAACATTTGCGGCGCAAAACACAACGGTAAGTTCACAAACATTCAACTAAACGAGCAAGTGCGCAGCGTTTACGAAGGCGACAGAGCGTTTCTTGTTCGCAGTGCGGCAAACGCATTTGTGCACAAACAGCACGAACCCCGCATTAATGTTAAAGGCACTATAAAGCTAAAAATTGGTGAGCCCCTGCATATAAAGTTTACATTAACTAATTTGGATGAAGAAAAATTATTTGCAATTGTTCCTGGAAATGAAAGTGCTCACACTAGTTTTTGTGGCGAATATAGTGGCAGCGTTGTTGAAGCTGCAAGAAGCGTTGCCGTTAGCGAAAGCAATGTACATGAGCACATAAACCGCATGGGGCAAACTCCATTTCAGTTGGAAAGTTTAAGCGTTGACCTTGACGCTGGCGTTGGAATTGGCTTTTCTGCACTGCATGCCGCAAGAACAAAAGCTCTTGAGAACTTGCAAGATAACATGCTTGCACACTGGCATGCGCGAAAACAGCAAAACACGAGGCATAGCGCCACTAAAATTGTTAATAGCAGCCAGGTTGCTAACAGCCTAAATAAAAAACCTAGCTCAGTTGAAGTTTCTGCGCTAGTTAACAGTATTGAGTGCGCAAAAGCTGCAAAACAACTGGGTGTAAATTCAATTTATGTTGCCGCACAAGCTTATTTGTGCGACAAGCAGCGCTATGACAATTTGAATCCACATGTTATTTTGCCAACAGTAAACCATGCTAACCCTGCACAACTTGTAATGGAGCTAAGCAGTACAGGCGCCATTGTTGCGCAAAACTTCGGGGACTTGGCACTTCTTAAAAACAATAGCAACACCTTTGAGGTTGGTCCAAACATCCCAGCAACAAATGCACTTTCCATTGAAAAAATTACAAACCTTCGAGCTTCCCGCGTATGGTTAAGCCCAGAGCTTAATTTACAACAAATAGAAAAGTTAGCTGAAAACACAAACGTTAAACTGGGGGTTTGTGTTTTGGGAACCCAGCAACTTATGCTGTGTAAGCATTGTGTGCTAATGGCAGCAGAACCTTGCAACCAGCAATGCGCCACGTGCAAAAGGCGCAAGGACAACTATTACTTGCTTGACCGCAAGGGCTATAAATTCCCAGTGAGAACAGACGCAACAGGGCTTTGTCACATTTATAACAGCGTGCAAACAAACATTGTGCACTCGCTTGACAAGCTAATGAAAGCTGGTGTTACAAGCTTTATAGTCGACGGCACTTTAATGAGCAATCAAGAACTAAAAAAAGCGCTTCACCAAGTGTTTAATGCTGCGCGCAATGCTCAGGCTGGGTTACGCATGCCAGAAAAACCTGCCAACACAACAACGGGACATCTGTTTCGCGGGGTTGTGTAGTGGCATGTTGCTACGCGTAAAATTTTACCGTTCGCTTGATATATTTAGCAGCATTTTCTCATGCTGGATAGTTTTTGGTATTATCTTTTTGTTCAATCAATTTTTCATGAAAGGCTTAAACCAATGGATAAGCAACATTACGATTATTTAGTTGTTGGCGCTGGCATTACCAGTGCTGTTTTTTGCCACGAAGCCGCCAAGCTTGGCAAAACGTGCCTGGTAATTGAGCGCCGGGGCCACATTGCAGGTAACATTTACACTGAAGATGTTCAGGGCATTAACGTGCACAAATATGGTGCGCACATTTTTCACACGTCGCTTAAGCCCGTTTGGGAATACATCAACCAGTTTGCAGAATTTAACAATTACATTAACAGCCCTGTTGCCGTTTATAAAGACGAGCTTTATAACTTGCCGTTTAACATGAACACGTTTTCAAAAATGTGGGGCATTAAAACACCTGCAGAAGCAAAAAAAATTATAGAACAACAAAAAGCGCAGGCAGCCGCGCAAATTGGCAATGGTTCACCACAAAATTTGGAAGAGCAAGCCCTCTCACTTATTGGCAAAGATGTTTTCGAAAAGCTAATTAAAGGCTACACTGAAAAGCAGTGGGGCAGAAGTTGCACCGAGCTTCCTGCAAGCATTATTAAGCGCCTGCCAGTGCGCTTTACATACGATAACAACTACTTCAACGACCGTTGGCAAGGCATTCCAATGGGCGGTTACACAAAAATGGTTGCCAATATGTTTGGCAACACGGAAATTTTGCTAGATACAGAATTTAAAGACTT
>CAYVDR010000038.1:0-1413 GCA_964450625.1 uncultured Senegalimassilia sp. | reverse complement strand
GTTGGCGATGAGCCTTACTACCCTATTAACGATGAGCGCAATTCTAAGCTTTATGCGCAATACGAGCAGCTAGCAAAAAGCCAGGGCAACGTTGTGTTTGCAGGGCGTTTAGGTGGCTATAAATACTACGACATGGACAAAGCCATTGACGCTGCGTTTGACCTTGTCCATGCCGAGCTGGGTGTAAGTTTAAAGTAGTTTAGTAAATTTAACGGTTATTTTACGGTTCTAACACGGTAGACGCCGTCTATGCTGCTTAGCCTTGCAAGCAATTCCTGGCTTGCTGGGTTTGTTAAATCGAGCATTGTGTAGGCGGCATTTTCACGTGCTTTGTTTGTTAAGTTTTCAATGTTTGCGCCAACCTCGCCAAACACGCCTGTAATTTTTGAAAGCATGTCAGGGATGTTGCTGTGCAACACTGCAATGCGCCCGCCGCTTTCAGGTGCAGGCCCCATGTTGCAAGCTGGGTAGTTTACGGAGTTTGTTATGTTGCCATTGTCTAGATAATCAACAAGTTCATTTGCAGCCATAACGGCGCAGTTCTCTTCGGCCTCGGCTGTAGACGCGCCAAGGTGTGGCAACACAATGGTGTTTTTCATTTGCATAACCTCAGGTGTTGCGAAGTCTGTGACGTAACATGCAACTTTTTCGCTTTCTAGCGCACTTGTCATGGCAGGTGCGTCCACAAGGCTGTCGCGGCTAAAGTTAAGCACTGCGCAGCCGCAAGGCACGCACGCAAGTTGTTCTTCGCCAATCATGCCAATAGTAGTAGGCATTGCTGGCACATGAATTGTAACGAAATCGCTTTTTGCCATTAAATCGTTTAGGTTTTCAATATGCTTTACTTTAGGTGACAAGCGCCAAGCCGATTTTGCAGAAACGTAAGGGTCGAACCCAAGCACATTCATGCCAAGTGCAATTGCAGCATTTGCAACAAGTGCACCAATTGCGCCAAGACCAACCACACCAAGCGTCTTACCAGCAATTTCACGACCAGAAAACGCTTTCTTTGCTTTTTCGGCATCCTTTGCAATAGTGGCAGACGTTGCGTTTTCAGCGCACCAAGCATTGCCTGCAATAACCCCGCGGCTTGCAAGCAGCATACCGCAAAGCACAAGCTCTTTTACGGCGTTTGCATTTGCGCCTGGCGTGTTAAACACAACAATGCCTTCTTCAGCACATTTGTCAAGCGGAATGTTATTTGTGCCAGCACCTGCACGCGCAATAGCGCGCAAGCATGAAGGAAATTCCATGTCGTGCATGGAAGCGCTGCGCACAAGCACGCCTGCAGCGTCTTCTATATTGTTTGTTAGCTGGTAGTTTTCGGGCAGCACATCTGTGCCCTTCTTAGAAATGTTGTTTAAACAGTGAATGTTGCGCATAAATGCCTCCTAGTTCTTAGATAAAACGTTG
>CAYVDR010000037.1:0-10572 GCA_964450625.1 uncultured Senegalimassilia sp. | reverse complement strand
AAAAAGAACTTGGCTATGTCTATGAATTTGCCCGCAGAAGCGAACACTTGCTTTATGCAACACTTGCAGGTGAGGCTGACACCGTAGCACAAATAATCCAAGAAGCTCACAACCAAGAAGTGCCACTTATTCGCTACAGAAACGAAGCCGCCCTTGCAGCTTTTATAAACCTAATGTATTTGCAAGCCCGCGATGAATACGAGGTGCTTCAAGAACTTCACGGTGGCACAGGCTTTGCTGACATTGCTTTTATTCCTATCAATCGTAAAAACCCAAGCCTTACCCCTTTTGTAGTGGAACTTAAAATGGCAAACAAAAACGAAAGCGTTCAAGATGCTCTAACTTCTGCCATGCAGCAAATTAAAAGTCGCAATTACACTGCCATGTTTAACGATGCACTAACAGGCAAGCAAAAATTTGCAAACCCACCTTTGGCAGTTGCCATTGCATGGGATGCAGAAAACAAGCAGCACGAGTGCGCTATTGAGGGGTTGTAAAAGGGTCAAGTAGTTTTTTTGTTAACCATTGTAATTCATGTCTTATGCTAAACAACATAATGCCACCCAGTTAAACAGGGCGGTTGAGCAGCTTGTGGCTGGAAAGCCTGTAATTTTTCCGACGGATACTGTCTATGGTTTGGGTGTTTCTGTTCGCGACTGCAAAACACCTGCATGCTTGTATGAAATAAAAAACCGCAAACAGGAAAAGCCAATTGCATGGCTTGTTGGTAGCCTAACCGACCTTTCGCATTACGGCTGCAAAGTTCCTGACTATGCTTGCGCGCTTGCAAAGAAGTTTTGGCCAGGTTCTCTAACGCTTGTTGTTAACGCGTCGTCAAATGTGCCCGCAGTGTACGTTAGTGCTACTGGTACAATAGGGCTTAGGATGCCAGCAAATTCAGTGGCACTTGACTTAATAAAAGCATTAGGCTGCCCAATTGCTACAACATCGGCGAACATCTCTGGCTGTGCAAGCACAAATACGTTTGATGCTCTAGACAAAAACCTGCTTGCTAAAGTTAGCGTTGCTCTTCGTGGCGGCATAAGTGAGGCTAAAAGCGGTGTAGCATCAACTGTGGTTTCATGCACTGGCAACACACCAGTTGTTTTGCGGCAAGGGCAGGTTAACATTTTTGCACATGCCCCAATTTTTTAAAGCTATTCCTGGTACACATCAAGTTGTGGTTTAAAAATTTCCATATCAAGTTATAGCTATTCTTTCTGTAAATAGTGCTGCTTTAAATGTAGACGCTTTTCGTTGAGTAGTAGAATGTAACCTATGAGTGAAACAAAAACATATGACGTTATTTTTCTTCCAACACAAGCGCAAGCACTTAACTGGCGCAAATGTGCTGCTAACAAACGCCTTGATGTATCTTTTGCTACGCGCATAACAACTTTCGGCATATGGGTGGCAAACCTTTGGGGGCTTTTTGGCAATTCGAGCGCGATTGTAAATGCTACCCAGCGTGATGTTTTGCTTCGCAAGGCAGCATTTTCCTTGGGCTATAGCAATACAAAAACTAAAGAGTTAGTCAGCGTTGCAAAAAGTGCTTTAAGCACGGCTAGCGGTTTGCAAGCATTTGAACAGGCTGTTAAGGCTGCAGGTAACTTACTTATGCAAAATACTGCTTCAAATTTAAATGATGCGTCTGGCACACTTTTGGGTTTTTGTGCTGCAGAGGTTGATGTTTTAAAAGTTGTTTCTAAATATTATGAGCTGCTTAAAAATTACCATTTAATTGAGCTTGGTCAGGCACTTGCTTATTTGCCCCCTCATTTACCTCAACCAAAAGTAAGCGTGCTTTTTGAAGGCTGCGCTCCTCTTACAAACATTCAAGTTGCTTTTTTTAATGCATGCAAGCAATTTAGTGTTAGCGTTCATGCGCACAGGGGCGCGGGTGGAGTAGTGCCACCACCTAGTGGCACAGAAGTGCAATTTGCTTTCCCAGCTGGTGAAATGGCTTTCCCACGTTTGGTCTATAACACAATTTGCGAAACGGTTAAACCCAATTCTCAACGCAGCAAATTTGGCGCAGTTGTTACTTGCAAGCACCCTCATGCTTTATACAAGCGCATTTCAGGCAAGCTTTCATCAAGCGGCTTTAATGTTGCTGTGCGCTCAAACATGCCTTTTTTGCAAACAAGCTTTGGACGCGCGTTTGCAAGCCTTGCGCAGTTTTGTAACACATACACGCCACCACAAATTAGCAAAGTTACAGACACTTCAATTGAAACGACTGAGTACAGCCAGTTTAAGTCGGTTCAGGTTGAATGTTGGAATAAAACTGCTTTAGTCGATTTTCTGCTAACACCATTTAGCGGTGTTAGCACAAATTTCGCACAAGCATTTGATGCCGAAATTCAATCGGACAGGCTTGTGCAGAAGAAAGGCGCAACACATAAGCTTTGTAAAAAAAGTAAGCTTTTTGCAAACATGTTAAATGTTGTTCAAGCGGCTGATAAAAAATCGCTTTTGAACGTAAGGCGTTGTGTTTATGCAATGAAGGGCAAACAACAAGCTTGGCGCGATGTGCAACTTGCGGCAATTGATGCGCTTTTAGGCATTGTTGAAATGTGCCTTATGTATGGCGAAAACCCAGCTAACCACTTTGAAGTGCTTGAAAACATTGTTGTCAATGTTTCACACGTCTGTTATGCAAACAAGCAAAACACGTTTGCAAATCAGGCTAAAGGTAAAGTGCAATTGCAAGAGGTACTGCCCGAAAGCATTGTGCAAAACCCAAATGTTGTGCCTGACGTGCTTATTACAAACCAAAGCACTGCTGCAACACTTGGGCACAAAAGCGCTTGCGTGCTTATTGCAGGCGATTTAACAAATGAAGCTTACCCTGCACTTGATGTTGAAGACGCATCAATAACAATGCTTGAAAAGCTTTCCATTGCCCGCACCGACACAGCCCTTGCACAAATGCGCCGCACATTTTTTGAACTTGAAAACGTGCCTCAAAAGCGCCTTGTTCTTTCGCGCCCTTTAAATAATAAAGACGCACAGCCAACTTACCAATGTGCTGTTTTGGAAGAGTTCATAAATTGCTATCGCGAATGCATAACAAGCATTTCAGACATCGATAACGCTTATGCGCTTCCTGAAAATTTGCAGGAAAACATGGTGTGTGCAGGTGAAAATGATTTATGGCTAAACCGTTCATTTGAAGCCCCTAATTTAAAGCCCGTTGAGTGCGCTAAAGAGCCAAGTCACGTTTCTGCTGGTAATAAAAACAAAATTGTGTTGCCGCGCGTTGTTGGCGGTGGCAAAGTTGTTAGTGATGCATGCCTGTCACCTTCGCAAATTGAAAGCTATTTAGAGTGCCCCTACAAGTGGTTTGTAAGCCGTCGCGTTCGCACAGAGGGCATTGAAGAGGGCTTTGGTCCTGTTCACATGGGCGACTTTTCGCACAATGTGCTTGAGAGTTTTTACCGTCATTTCAGGCAGGATCTAGGCTTTAAAAAAGTTAACGAGCGCAATTTGCGTGAAGCAAAGCATTTAATGGCAGATGTTTTGGCGCGTCATGCTGCAATGCAGCCCTACATTCACAGCGGCTCTTCAAACCGCCTAATTCCAAATAACGTTCTTGAACAACTTGAAATTGAGCAACTTAAAACAACGCTGCTTAATTACTTAGATTTCGAAGCAAGGCTGCTCCCAAATTTTCACCCTGAATTTTTAGAATATAGCCCTTCAGAAGAAGCTCCTGTTAATTTTGCAGGTCATAAGCTTATTGGCACAGCCGACCGCATAGACATTGATAATCATGGCAACTTTGTTGTTATAGATTACAAGGGCTCGCTTTCAGGCGAGTATAACTTAAGTGCTCAAACAGAAACTTATTTAGGCAAAGTGCAGTCGCTAATTTATGCCCAAGTTGCACGTCGTGCTTTAAACCTGACACCTCAAGCAGCACTGTATGTAAGCTATTCAAAGCACAATGCAACGTGCGGCGTTTATGATGCTTGCACAATTGATGCAGTGCATCTTCCTAACATGAACTATCAAGCTTGTTCATGGGTGCCTTCAAACAACGATGGAATGTCATTTACAGAATTTTTAGACACAGTAGAACAGGTAATTGCACAAAAGCTTGAAAACATGTTGGCAGGTGATATTGCACCTTGCCCTGCAACTGCGGCTGCTTGCAAGTATTGCCCTGTTCAAAGTTGTAAAATGAGGATGTGCTAACTTATGGGGTTAACTAAAAATCAACAGCTTTGTGTAAACACGCTGGATAAACCCATTGTTGTTAGTGCAGGGGCTGGCAGCGGCAAAACGTTTACGTTAACTGCGCGCATTGTTAATGCGCTTAAAAGTGGCTACATTTCAGATATCAGTGAAGTTTTGGCAATAACGTTTACAAACAAAGCCGCTGCTGAAATTAAATCGCGCGTTAAAAGTGCCCTTAGCGAAGCGGGCATGCAAAAGCAAGCTTTAAAAGTTGACAGCGCTTGGGTTTCCACAATCCATGGCATGTGCAGTCGCATTTTGCAAGCTCATGCACTTGAAATTGGTATTAACCCCAACTTTAAAGTTATTGAGGGCACATTAAGCAAGCAGCTTTTGGACTTAGCAATAAACGAAGTGCTTGGAAGCGAAGATGCGCTTGTCAATGCTGCTGAGGGCGTTGACGCGCAAGCTCTCAATGCTTTGTTTAGCGAATTTCCTGTGCGTTCAGCTTCAAGTTTCAGCTCTGGTTCTGTTGAGTTTTTTGTCCGTGCACTTATTGACCGCGCATCCTCAAACATTAATGGTTTTGATGCAATTGTTGTGCCACCTAATGCAAAAAAGCTAAACATTTTGCTGCGAGAACTTGTTGAAGTTGCAACTACAGCTTATGACCTTGCAAGTGATGTAGCCCCTGGCAAAAGAAGGGACGCTTTCGTAAATTTCACCTCAACTGCCCTTGAATTTGCACAAAATTTGCTTAACTCAAACGCTGAAATTACGTATGAAACCCTTTTTGATTTCATGGCTATTTTGCCTATTCCAGGTGCTAATTTTGGGTCAAAAACTGCTTATAGGGAAAACCAAGCAGAACTTAAAGAAAAATATTGCAAAATAGCAGATGAGGCACGCGCTGGCTTTATGCAGCCTCACTTAAGCACTTTAATTAAGCTTGCAAAACAGGTTTATTTGCGCTTTACGCAGAAAAAAGCTTCAGCAGGTGTGCTAGACAGCGACGATTTGCTTGTGCTATGCGCTCGTGCATTCCGCGATTGCGAAAACATTGCAAACGAGTATTCCAAAAAGTTCAAGCTAATAATGATTGACGAATTCCAGGACACCGACGAGCTGCAAATTTTTATTGCTAAAAAACTTGCAGGCGAAGGCGCGAAAAAGCTTTGCGTTGTTGGCGATGCTCAGCAAAGCATTTACCGTTTTCGTCAGGCAGATGTTTCGGTGTTTAAGAATTATTTAGAAAGCGTGCGCAGCAAATGTGAAAGCAGCATTATTCCACTTGACAGCAACTTTAGAAGCCATGAAAGCATACTTAAGTTTTGCGACTTTATTTTCAGCAAGCGCTTTGCGTTCGGTTCAAGTTACATGCCGCTTACTGCTAACCGTGCGCAGCACAAAGTCAAAGCGCCCTACAAATCAAATAACCCGCGCATTAACTTGCAAATTACAAAATTGACAAAGGAAAAAGGCACTAAAATTTCTGATGCCACACAAATTGCAGCTAAGCGCATGGCGGCTGCGTTTGCTGAATTTGCAGCTGCAGGCCACGCAGCATCCGACATGGTTTTGTTGCTTGGGAAAATGACAAATGCTGAAGTCTACGCTGCAGAAATTAGAAAGCGCGGGCTTGCATGCGTTGTTAGCGGCGGTTCGGTGTTTAGCAGTGCAAGCGAAGTTGCACTTATGGTAAAGCTTGCAAGTGCTCTCGTAAACCCGCATAATACTCAGGCACTTTTTGAGGTGCTTTCAAGTGAAATGTTCGCGCTTTGCGCCGATGACTTGCTGTTTTTGTCCACTTGCAAACACAGCGACTACAACATTTTAAGGCGCAGTGCGCTTGACGCTGGTTTTAAGCGCGCGAAGCTTGCATGCGGTGGCAGTTCAGAGTTTGGTGAAATAAGCGATGCGCTAAAAATTGCTGTTAAGGTGATGTGCAGGGCATATGAAAGTCTTAAATGCGCAAGCCTCTCAGAAATTATGGGAGGTGTTATTGCAAATTCAGGTTGGCTAAACCGTTTGGAAAGCGAAGGCTTTGAAGGCATTGCGCGTGCAGCTAACGTTTACAAAGCTTTGCGCTTGGTTAAAAGCTTTGAGGACATTGGCGGCATTTCGCAGGCTCATGTTGCAAAAAGCTTTGCATATGAGGTTGAAAATTCCTCTTCTGCACCTGGTGCACTTTCGTTTGAAAACGGCAATTTTGTTCGCATAATGACAATACATGCTTCAAAAGGTTTGGAATTTCCTATTGTTGGTGTGGCTGATTTGCCCCAAACAACGCTGGATCGCTCTTCGTTTTTAAGCTGTGCTTCACATGGCAAGTGTTATGTTTCACTTAACGGTGGCAACACTTTAAGCAGCTACAATGGGCAACCTTCACTTATGAAAAACGGTGCGTTTAGACCTGATGACCCCTTGTTTGCAGCAAATTCAGTTGAACTTTTAAATACAACCGAAAGCCCAGCTGAGTTTCGTGAAGCCATTTATGCGCATGAAAACGAGGGCGAGCAACAAGAAGCGCTGCGTCTTTTATACGTTGCGCTAACTCGTGCAAAAGAGGCGCTTGTGATGTCCGCCTGTTGTAAGCAAACAAAGGATGACCCTTCGGGTTTGTCAAAGTATGCTTGGGGCACACTTGAAGCTGCTTTCATGGGCGAGGGTGCATGCTTTGAGCCAGGCGTGTCAATGCTTGAATTTGCACCTGGCATGCAAGCGCGAATTGAGTGCGAAGTTTACGATTTGCAGGCAGTTGAAGATGCGCTTTCGCCCTCTGAAGCTAGGGAATCTTGTGAAACGGAAGGTGAACAGGCGCGTGAGCGCTATGTTGTCCCAAACCCACTGTTGCCTAATTTGCAAGCAAGGCAGCTCACGTACACACCAACAAGCACCAATGTGTTTAGCTATTCGTCAATTTGTGAGCTTACAAGCAAAGTTGCTGAAAATTTGAAGGTTGAAGCAGTTGTTGATGAAGCTTGTGATGCAACTTTAGAAGCGGCAAGCCAAAAGCCTTATTTAACATCTGACGCTGATTCTGCAACAGTGTTTGGCAGTGCATTTCACCGCATAGCTGAATATGCGGTTAACGTTTGGCAGCCTGGTGCCGAGCTTTGTTGCCCACCTGTTAGCGTTACAACTGCCATAGCCGACTCACTTGGTTTTCGCAACAATTCCGAAAAAAAGCGCCTGTGCACAGCTAACATGCATTGGTTTGCCAGCAATGTCGCAGCCCGTGTGTCGGCAGCAAAACGTTTGCGTGCTGAAGTGCCGTTTATGCTGGAAATCCCTTATAAGCCTCAACCAATTTACCTTGAAGGTGAAATTGACTTGCTTGCAGAATTTGATGGAACTGAAGCATCTAACAGTGCTGCAAGTGGTGCGGTTGTGGTTGATTACAAAACTGGCGGCAAGCCCAATGAAAGTGAAAAACAGCTTTACGAAAAGCATCTGTTGCAAGCAACGTGTTATGCCTATGCGGTGCTAAAGCAAGGTTTTTCGCAGGTAGAGTGCATTTTTGTTCGCGTTGAGCAACACTCTGCAGGCGATGTTACGCAGCCTCAAACAATTACGTACAGTTTCAGCGCAAGCCAGCTTAATGAGCTTGAAAGTGCAATATCTAGCGCATACGAGCATGCAAATTAGTGGCTTTTTGTCAATTTTTTGCTTTTGGTTTAGTATTGCTGTTCTAGGTTTTTAATTGGCTATGTAAATCACACATACCAAGTTATTCAATCGAGAAAGGTTTTATCATGGGCATTTTAGGTGCATTCAATGACCAAGACGCGCAAGTTAACAACAATGCTGGGCAATACCGTGTAATGCAGGTTGTTCTTCGCGAGAAATTTGTTGGTAAAGGCTCAAAGAACTTTACTGAAATTGAAGATTTGTGCAACAGCCAATTTGAACAGGGCTACCGCTTGCATACTTTTGCGCAGTCAACAGCGCATTCAACTGGCATTGGTGGTGGCGACAGAACCGTTTGCAATTTGGTGTTCGAAAAAATGAACTAGCATTAAATTAAGTTTACGGAGTTTAGTCAATTTCAGTGTCTTCAACTGTGCGCATAAGTTCTTGCTGACTGTGAACGTCCAGCTTTCTGTAAATGTGCCTAATGTGGGTTTTTGCAGTGCCTTCTGAAATGTATAGTTTCTCTTGAATGTAAGCTGACTTGTTGCCTTTTGCCAGCAAGAATAAAATTTCTGCTTCCCTGCGCGATAGCAGGTAAGTGTTTGCGACCGTTTCGCATTTTGCTCTAAAACGCCCACCGCCGCGTTTAACGTTTTCGCTTTGTGTGGTGGTAGTTTTGCCTTCCATTGCAAGGCGCGCTGCTGAAGGTGTTTTTGCAGCTGATTGTGCATTATTGTTTTGCATAACATTGTTGCTTGTACTTTCAGTGGGAGTTTCTTTTTGCTGTGTGGTGTTTTGTTGCACTTGGTTTGCACTCGCATTGCTTGGAGCAGCTATGTTTGCATCAAGTGTTGCATCTACTGCTTTTACAAGCGGGCAGGGCACAACAATTGCTTGTATTTCACGTTCGCTCGGTAAAAGTGCGTAAGATATAACAATAACCATTAGCAATACAACTACAATGGTTTGTTCACTAAATGTAAATTCGTCCATGCTGCCTTGGAATAAAGCTGGCAGAATTGAGCTAATTAAAATGCCAATAGCAAGCATGCCGCGCCCTGTTCCGCCTACAAACACAGGGGATAGCCTAAAGCGTTGAGAAAGCTCACAGAAAAAAACCCATGTAAGCGCTTCAAAGCATAAAAACCCCACCAAAATTATTACGTTTGCTTCAACGCTGCTGTGAAGCCCTGCAAATGGTATAAAGAAAATTGTGACAGCAATAAATGGTATTAGAGCACGGAAGAACAGAGTCCATTTTGTACTGTTTGTAATTGCCATAATTGTTATTAGAATTAGCACCATTGCAATGCCAGCAGCAATTAGCAAATACACTTGTGCCGAGCTGTAATCAAGCTTTAAAAGCCCAGTTAATGATGTTGTTCTAAGCACGCCAAGTGCAACACCCATAATTAGCACTGGCACGCCAAAGCGAATGAAAAATTTCCCTTGGTTTATGGGCAATGGTTTAAAAATTGGCACACCGCTTCTTTTGCTGTAGGGAATTGGTGTTTTATTCCACAAAATTGCAACTTCCACAAGCGGAATTAATGCTGTTAATATGGCACCAACGGGGTAGGGGCTAAAGCATAAAATTAGGCTAAACACAGCAATGGAAATGAAAGTTCCAACGGCTGTGTTTAGTACAATTGATGCGCCTTCGCAGCGTGCAAATGCAGTTGTCCAATATAAAATTAAGACAGCGGAACCAAGGCCGGTTATAATTCCACCAAGTATTTCAAATATTGGAAGCACACTGTGTGCTGGAATTAGAATAATGCCAGTTCCTAGGCACATTAAAACACCTGCAGCAGCAAGGGTTTTTCTTGAAATAAAAACGTTTAAAACGCGTTTGCTTAAAAGAGCACTCGTAATTAGTACAAATGCATAAGCAATTATTGAAATTAAAAAGGTTAATGTAACTGAGCTTCCGTAAATGCCAGTAAAAAGTGAGTTAACGCCAAACATGTTTTGCGTACTAAACATGCTTGAAAACACCCATGCTTGGTGAAGCCCATAGCCTACGGATATTAAACTTAATTCCCCGAATGAACTGTCGTTTTCAAAGTTGGCATTAAGCGTAACCCTTGGAATAGTAAAACCCATTCAGCGCACCCCTAAACTCTTTAATCATATTAACAGTATGATTATACGCGAAATAGTATGAAGTTGCAAAATGGTAGGATGTGTGAAAGAAAAGCTGCATTTTAATGCAAGAATCCAGTGCATTTAGTTTCTTTTTACATGTTTGTGCTTATAGTAACTTTAATTATTATTATATTTTGGTATCAAATAGTTGCCATTTCATTAACTCTAGGATAAATGCAGCGATTTAATTTGACATTAAAAGGAAGTAAATGAAAACATCTGATTTTGACTACAACCTGCCACCTGAACTTATTGCCCAAGAGCCCGCAAGCGTTCGCGACAAGTGTCGCATGCTTGTTATGTCTCGCAAAAGCGGCAGCCTTGAAGACCACATTTTTAGCGATATTGAAAACATGCTTGAGCCAGGCGACTTGCTAGTTGCAAATGAAACGCGCGTTATGCCTGCTAGGTTGCTTGGCAAGAAGCGCAGCAGTGGTGGTGCTGCCGAGGTTTTTTTGCTTCGCAAGCATTCGCAGGTTGCACAAGCAAACAATACCGAAGCGCTTTGGGATGCACTCGTTCGCCCAGGCAAGCGCTTGAAGCCTGGCAGTGGGGCAGTGGTGGATTTCGAAAACAAAAACGGTGAAGTTGTGCTTTGGGCGCAAGTTG
>CAYVDR010000036.1:0-10618 GCA_964450625.1 uncultured Senegalimassilia sp. | reverse complement strand
CCCTTTTTTGCAACAACTGGAAATGAAATTGCGCTTGTTGGGCAAGCATCGGCACAAGCATAACAACGTGTGCAGTCTGCCAGCGTGCGCTCACCATATTCTGGGTGGCGAATGTTAATGTCAGCCTCACAAGCCATTGCACACTTGCTGCAAGCAGTGCCTTTGGAAGTTTCCAAGCACTTTGAGTTGTCAATTGTTGGCTTAAACGTTTTGCTGAAGCGTGACATTAAGTTCATAAGACCAGCCATTGGGCAAAAACGCGTGCACCATTTGCGCAAGAAGACAAGCTCAATGATTAGCATTAGTGGAATTAAGATTGCTGCAATTGTGATGTCAGCGTTAGCAAACATGCGCCAAAAAATTAGCACTGTTGCAAACGTTAGACCAATTGGGCAAATTAGGCAAAATACTGGGAACCCAAAAATTGCAGTGGAAAGCAACGCACCGCCAAGCACATAGTGGCGCGAGTCAAGCTTTGTGCGCTTTTGCTTGCATGACGTGCATGAGCCGCAGCTTTTCCCACTTTTGCAGCCAAGTTCAAACTTGGCAATTTCAAGCTTTTCGTTGCGGTTTTTAGCTTCAAGTTCTTTGCGCTTTTTTGATGAGCGGAAGAAGTTGCGAAGCCTGTCAAGCAATGGCACTGGGCAGATCCAGCCGCAGAACGCACGCCCAACAACAAACACCAAAATTGCCATGATTATGATGCTAAACACTGCACGAGGCACGAGAGTTTTTGTTGCAAGCATTGTTGTAAATGCACCAAGCGGGCAAATGGCACTGAATGTGTCCCACCCAAAGGAAGAAAGCGTGCCCATGTTAATGCCTACAATTAAGCAGATTGCAAGGATAACGAAAACAACCGCTGCAACAGCAGTGCGCATTTTAGAAATTTTAAAACCTTGCTTTTGCTTAGTTTGTTTAGATGTTGAATTAGATTCAGGTTTTGAATTGCTCATTTACACACGCCCCCTAAATTGAACCAGCTGGACGAACAGTAATTGCACGTTCAGTTGCACCCGCAACAATTGACCCTTGCTGAAGCGATGTGCAAACGCTTTCACATGCGCCACAACCAACGCACTTGTTTTCAACAACACGTGGGTGCGGGCTGTAGCCGCTTCCGTCAAGTTCAATTGCATTATAACCTGCTTTTGCACAGGCATCATAGCAGAAGTGGCATCCAGTATCGCGGTAAGCAAGACATGTTTTTGTGTCAATTTTTGCAAGACCTATGCGAGCATTGTTGGCATCAATGGCAGAAACGCTGTTAAGTTGTGCGTTAGATGTTGGAAGCGCAAGAGCCTCTGTTGGACAAGACTTCACGCACAATGGAACACCGTTGTTTTCCTCAACACAAAAATCGCAGTAATTGCTGTTGAAGTTAAGTGCTGGACTGCGCATGCCAAGCAAGCCGTCCTCGATTTTTGCAGGGTAAATTACCTTGCGAGGGCATGATTCGTAACATTTCTCGCAGCGAATGCATGCATTTACCAAGTGAGATTCACTTTGCCCTCCAGGTGGACGGTTAAGTGGAGTGTGCCCAACGTAACGAAGCGCACCAAGCCCTAAAAGGGCAGCTGTGGAGCCAGCGCCAATAACAAGCGTGCGTCGTGAAACGCTCATTGGCTCCTTCTTTTTCTTTGCGGATTTAGCTGTTTCTGAACCAGCTTTACCTTCGCTTGGCGAAGCATCAGCCGCTTTAGTTTCAGCCTTTTCATTCACATCTGCCATGAAGACCCCCCTGCCTTAAAAACTAAAACGCAGACATAAAACAACTGCGCTGCAAATTGTAATGCAAACGCAGCATAAAAAATGCACGAACGCTGGGGCTTTAAATGCATTGCCAGAAGCGAAAGGGCGAAACATTAACAAAAAGCCCCAGTTATCGTGAATTTTCTTTTTTGCAAGTTTAGCCGACCAGTACTAAACTTGCAAAACAACAGCGAGTGAATTAACGAATTTCACACACAAAATGTTCACAGGTTAACACCCGCTGTTGAGACTTATAAAACCTAAACCTTCTTTAAAGCTGGTACAGGGCAAACACGCGCAAGCAAACCAAGTACAAAAGCACGCGCCAAATAATGCCACCTGCCATGCAAGTAACCGTTGCAGCAACTGAATAACCTAACAGCTGTTTTTCGTCAGTTACCTTTGTTTTTGCATAGTACATAATTGCCACTGGAACAATGATGCCAACAATAACAGCACCAAGCCAAAACAGTGGCGCATTAGAGCCTGCAATCAAGCTTCCTACAATGCCCTCGCGGTCGACCATTGGGATGTCAGGCAGCGTTGGGTCGAAGTAGTAGGAAATTGTTGCTGAGTAAGAACCAGCAGAGGCTGTAATAAAGAATGCGTAAATTAGCACTATGACAAGTTGCAAAATGCCACCGATGAACACTACCTTGCCAAGCAATTCTTTAGCATCGGCATCTTTTTTGTAAGCTGCAATGATGTAGGATGCCAAAGAACCCATGAACACGGTGTTAATTATGTAGTAAATAATTAGAAGTGGTGTGTTCCAAGAAGGTAAAGCCTCCATTAAGTATGAATCGCCTGTAACAGCTGGCAGTGCCAAGCCTACAATAATTGCAAGCACACCGCACCATTTTGGTGCAATGCCATCTTCTGAGCGGCGCATGAATAAGAAGAACAACACAATTGCAATGAACTCAAACACGCAGCCCCAAAGTTCCAGCGTAATGCCAGAAACACCAAAGCCGTTGCCTGCGAGCAATGCACCGAATGCGTTGAAAATGCGCTCCCAGTGCTGCAAGTGCATAAATACTGAAATGCCACCAATTACTAGTGTGACAAGCGCCGCAACAAGCGACACCATTTGCATCTTCTTGCCCTTACCAAGTACCGTGAGCACACCTTGGCATGCCAAGATTCCGCCCGAGAGGCACAAGAAGAACGTGAAGAGAACCAAGGGCCATTCTGGACTCATAATCTACTCCCTCCACTCGCGACCCTCGCGAAGCAGATACATAAGCTTTGGCTTATTACCTGCGTCTTTGAGGTGATGAATATCGTTTGATGTGTAAGCCTCGACGTAATCTTTTAGCTTTACGCGAGTCTTTGTCATTTCGTCATATTGACAACCTGGGCTGTCTGGATGCGCTGGGCCTTCAAAGTTGTCAACCCCCTTGTCAAGGTCACCAAAGAAGCGAGCACGAGCACCACATTGTGCAACGCACTGTGGTAGTTCGCCTTGGCTAATGCGCTGTTCGCACATTGTGCATTTCTCAACAACCTTTTCTTCTGCGTTAAGGTAACGCACACCATAAGGGCAAGCCAAAGCACAGAACCTACAACCAATGCACTTAGACTTATCAATTTGGATTGTACCGTCTTCGCGAATGTGAGATGCACCTGTTGGGCACACTTTTACACATTCAGGGTTTGAACAGTGCTGGCACTGAACAGGAAGGAAGTACATTTCAACGTCTGGGTACTGCCCCGAGCCACCAGCTTTTGGGTGAGGCCCTATGCGCAGTGTTTTGATCCAGAAGTTGCCAACGTCAACACCGTTAATTGCTTTGCAAGCAACTGTGCATGCCAAACAACCAGTGCAGCGGTTTAAGTCGGTAATAATTGCATAATTAGCCATAAGCTTACCTCCTTCCTATTTCTTGTACTGGCCAAGCTTGTCGCTTAGCGAGCCTTTGTTCGAGTATTGCCCCAAGCTGTCGTTGCCAACGCTGCCGCGTTTTAGCTTACCGCCAGAGTAGATGCTTGGGTCTTGGATGCTAGGCTGCGTGCCCTTTGCACTTAAGTTTGCAAACGTTAAGTCGATCTTTGTGTCTGCGATGCGTGGGTCGTTGGACAACCATTCTTTCAAGCGTGGGTCGTTTGCGTTCGAAATGGCAGGGTTGCCGTCTGGGTCGCAAGGAACCGGGTTGCCAAATGGGCTGTTTTCCGCTGTTGCTTTGTAAAGCAGCACTGGAATGCCACGAAGCTGTGAAGCACCGCAAACCCAACATTCAGCGTATTTGTCCATGCAGCAGTTAATGTTTACAAGTTCAAAGCCATGACTTGCAGTGTCCATTTCTGGATACCACCAAGCGTGGTTTGCATTTACTGTGCCTTCTTTAATGCCGTAGTAAAGGTCAACAACCTCACGGATTGCACCCCATGGGCTGCGAACCCAAATCCAATCGCCCTGTTCAAAGCCCATGCGAGCAGCGTCTGCTGGGTTGATTTCAAAGCGAGGGCTTGGCCAAAGCTCACGACACCATGGCAGCTGCCTGTGCTCGGAGTGGAAATAGACTGGCTGACGTGCACCAGTTGTCATAATAAACGCATGGTTGTCGCCGTACTTCTTCAAGTTGTCGCGATATTCTTCCATCAACTTGTCGCCTTTGTAGTTGTCGTTGATGTAAGCATCGGTCGTTTTAATTTTGTCAGCTTGATCGGCATGGTAGTACTGAGGCGCCTGAATCTTAGAATTCTTAGGCTCAAACCAGTGTGGGAATTTGTCGATGTCAGGGATTTTGCCGTCGTAAGCTGCACGGTCTGGCGAGCAAGTTGCTGCGAATGTTTCGGTGTCGTCGCCAATGTAGGACTCTGCGATTGTGGACCAAATTTCAACTTTGGCAGTTGGCGTCATGAATGCGCATTTTTCGTCGACAGCAGAATACAAGTTGTAGCCGCCTTGCTGGCGCCTGTAGCCCATTTCCCAACGGCGATAAGTGCCCCAACGCTCTGGGTGCCACTTGCGGCAGTCAAACCAACCTTCTTCTTGGAATTTAGCAGCATATTCAGGGAAGTCAGGCCCTGCAACGTCGTTGATTGGGTCAACCTTTTCGGAAGCAGCATAGCTTGGGAACGGTGGAATAACAGGCTCTGGTTTGCTTTCTTTATCGCGGAATTCCTCGATAACCCACCAGTCTGTTGCGTCTTTAAGCACGCGATATTCCTGCTGTTCGTATGTAACGTCGCCACCCATTTGTACGAAATTGTCGTAGTCTAGGTTGTTCCAGCCGTCGTAGTTTAAGTCACGGTCGTTCCAAATTACTGCTGTGCGGTCGCTTGGGATGTCGGCACGTACTGGGTCTTTTTTGCCAGTGAGTGCACGAGCCATTGCCTTGTGCAAGCAAACCATAGCAACTGGGTCGTAAATGCAGTCGCCCATTGGCTCAACTGCACGCTGACCTGCACCAAACAAGCCACCAGCGCCTTGTGACACACGACCAGTGTTGACTTCTAGCCAGTGCAAGCAAGGGATGATGATGTCGGCGCAACCGTTGTTCGGGCATGACCACAAGTTAAAGTCAAGCCAGAAGTCAAGGCGGCTTAGAGCCTGCCAAGCTTCAAGCAAGTTAGACTCGTTCATGAAGTCGCCAGACATGCAAGCGCCAGCGTGAATTTGGTATGGTGTGTCAATTTCGTTGATGGAGTCCCAAATTGTTGTGGAGTCAGCCCAGCGGTTCCAATAGCGAAGGAGTGGGAAACGAGCAGCTGAGATTTGCTTTTCGTTTGATTGGAACGAAGTTTTCACGCTTGGCCATGCGCGGCTTGATTTATATTTGCCGCCTTTGCGCTCGGCAATCCAACGTGCTTCGTCGTCAGATGGAACATGGTTGCCATAGCGTTCTGCAAGTGGGGATTTCGAATCGATTAAGTATTTAACGAACTTCTGAATTAGAGGAATTTGCTGGCTAATGGAAAGGTCACGTGGTGTGTCACCAAGTTCCATTGTGCCAACGCCTTCACGAATGCCCCAGTCATGTGCTTCGTGGTCTGTAACTTTCATGTTTGCACGACCGCAGCAGCCGTCAACCATAGCTTTCGAAGAACCACGGTTGCCTGCAGGCTCGTCGGAATTGCCAGTAATGCAAGCAATAAGCTGCAGTGAACGTGAGTTTTGTACAGCGTGCCCTGTTTGGTCAGGTGCCAGCTGGTAGTGAATGCCGCCGTTGCCATGAAGTGGGTTTAAGCGGGTTGTGTAGCACTTAACGGCTTCGATGATTTTCTCTTTAGGAACTTCTGTAACCTGCTCAGCATATTCAGGTGTGTATTCCTCAAGGCTTTCGTTGAATGCTTCCCAAACGGTGCCAGCTTTAATTGTTTTGCCACCTTTGAGTTTAATTTCAACGCCACCAGGGAACAGAGCAGGGTTTTTAGGCAAGCCTTTAGGGTTAGACTTTGCGCCCTTTTCGTTGCCAGAATCCCAGTATGCATCGTAAGTTGAATCGGCTGGGTCGGCAAAGTGTGATGGGTCAGGCAACCAAGCGTCGCAAACAATTGGCTTGTAAGGGTGCTCGATCCAAGTGCCTGTTGTTGGGATCTTGTGCTTTTCACCTTCCCATTGGCAACGTTCGCAGTCCCAATAAGTTGGCTTTTGGTTGTTTTCGTCCCAGCAAATGAAACGACGGTAACTGTACTTTTCGTCTGCTGGCTCCCACCATTGGCTAATCCATTCACGGTCAACATCAGCTTCGGTTAGAATGCGCGATGTCATGTGAATGCCACCGTTCATTTCCTGGAACCAGCCCTTTTCGGTGCGACCGTCTTTTTCAGGGTTCCACAAAAATGGTGCGTTTGTCCAACGGCGAACGAACAGGTCGTCATATGCCTCGTTGTCGATGATCCACTTCATCCATGTAAGCGACATGCACAAGTCGGTGCCAACACGCAAAGGCAGCCAGATGTCGGCTTCTTTTCCTAGTGGAGTCATGCGAGGGTCAACCAAAATGTGTTTATAAGCGCGCTGCGAGCAGTCTACAACTGTACGGTTTGTTGAGTCGTAGTTTGAATATTCTGAAGCAGTGCCCCACTGTAAATAAACTAGTGGACCTTGCTCAACTTCCATCCAAGGTGAACCAATTTCGTCAGTTAAAATGCCTGCGAAGTGGCGTGGGCCTTTACAAATTTCGTAAGCTAGGTGTGCGTTAGGCGTAGGCCAAATGCTCTTTAGAGTACCATAAGGTGGCTGCGCCCAAACACGGGACGTGCCGCCCATGGCAAAGCCGGCTTGCCCGCCGTACTTTTCCACAACCTCATTCATTTTTGCGCCAGCCTCGTCAAACGCCTCGGAAAGGCTAATGCGCACCCAACCTGGGTCGTCTTCGCCTTTAGGGTTTGTGCGCTTCAAGCAGTAGCGCAAACGGTCTGGGTGATACAGTGCGAGCATGGACGATTGTGACTTAGCGCAGCAGTGACCACGACTGTGAGCGTTAGATTCGTCGCCTTCGACTTTAATAACTTTGTTGTCTTGGACGCTAACCCACGTACCACATTCAACTTTACCGCAAGCACGGCAGCATGAACGAATACGCTTAATCTCACCAGCAGATGAATCTTGCCCCTCGGCTAGTGCGCCTGAAGTTTTTGCTGCAAAGCCTAATGTTGCAGCAGCACCTGTCATGGCACTTGCTTTTAGGAAGCTGCGACGTGTCAGTGATAATTTCGCCATATGCCCCTCCTCTCAAACATAAAACTCAAACTACATTTGTATAACAGCCGCTGAGTCACGTCGGCAATGCATACAGTTTTTGAAACGCTTCGGATGAATGCCTCTGCGCCAAAAACATCATGAAATACTATGAATTTAGCTTAAAAAGGAATAATAACGGCGGTATGCATAAGCAAACTTTACGTCATCCTTTAAGGATGATTTTGTGCTGAACTGGGGTTTTACGCTAACGTAGCGCTTTTGCTAACAAATGCTTGTAATATTTTAGCTTTATTAAAACATACGATACGCTTCACTATTCTGTTTTCTTTGTTGTAGACACCGAAATTGAACCCGCTGAAAACTCGCATGTAATGTCACCGCTTTTATCGGTTCGCACAATTTCGCTACCAGCATTGCCAAGCGCGTCTAAAATTGCTGCTGCCGGGTGACCGTAACGATTGTTCGCGCCAACAGAAATTAGCGAAATTGCTGGGTGAAGCGCTTGTGCCTGCTCATCGGTTAGCGCTTTCTTTGAACCATGATGTCCCACCTTGTACAAATCAATTTCTGGCAACTGATTTGAATCTAGCAGTGCTTGAATTTGGCTACTTTCAGCATCCCCCACCAATAATGCGTTTGTATATGATGTGCTAGAGCACCAAAAAAAGCCTGTTTGCGATTGCGCGCTCGCCACAAAACACAGACTATCAGCATTGCCGCCTTCATCTGTAAAGGTGCTCGGCCACACACATTGCGCTTGCCACTTACCAAAAGTAAGTGTGTCTTGGCTATGTATTCCAGCAACTCTGCCTTCACCTACAATTGAATTGGCAGTAGAGCACAGTTTTTTGCATGAGTTACAAGAGCAATTAAACACGTCCGCTGCAACAACTACGCTGTTTATTTGCATGTAAGCTTTCAACGATTCAAGCGAGCCCATATGGTCGTCATCGGGATGTGTTATAACAACTGCATCAAGCTTGCTAACGCCATGGCGTGCAAGAGCTTCTTTAAGCTTGCTATCTTGATTGCCTGTGTCTACCAAAACAGCGCTGTTATAGCTACGAAGCAAAATGGCATCGCCTTGCCCAACATCAAGCGCTATAAGTTGGCAAGGCGTGAAGTAGGGCGCCACAAATAAGTAAACCGCAACCAAAACAGCAGCGCTAAAGCATGTTGCAACCACAACCCTTCTCGATGGTTTAAGCCATGCCCACCAAAGCCAAGCCGCAAGCAGCACAGAAACTAGCAACCCGAATGCAACATCAAGCTTAAACGGAATGCTTGCATACGGCACGCATGACAGCGCATTAACACACCAAACCATCGAACTTGAAACATTCGCGACTATAGGCGCAATAAAGCCAATGACCTGCGGAAATGCAACGCAAACCACACCGCCTAAAATGCCAACAATGCACACAGGGCCAAAAAGCGGTGTAACAACAATATTTGCAAGTGCAGAAATTAGTGGCAGTTGCGAAAACATAGCAACGGAAAGCGGCAATGACAACACTGAAGATGCACCCGTTAACGCAAGCGCATCAACAATAAACCCAGGCGCGTGTGGCGCAAAGTGCTGCACCCACGCCACAAACCAGCTGCCAAAAAGCACTATGCCTAAAGTAGATAGCGCCGAGAGGGCAAAGGAAGTTGAAACTGCTGAAGCTGGGTCAGTTGCAATAATAGCAATAATGCACACAGCAAGCGCATTAAGCGAAGCCCCGCGACGTTTAAATGACCAGCTTAAAAGCCCCGCTGTTGTCATAATTGCCGCGCGCAATGCAGAAATTGGGACAGCACACAAAACAAGGTAACTTAAAATAAATGCAATTTGCAAAGCAGTTGACACGAACTTTCTTGCCCGAAGCGCACGCAAGGCGCGCGCAGCAAATGCAGCAACAATTGAAAGGTGTGCACCGCTAACAGCCACAACGTGCGCTAGCCCACACGTTTGAAAATTGCGATACACGCCGTCGTCTAAGCTTTCGCGATACCCGCAAATAATTGCACTCGTAAGCCCACTGTCTATGCTTGCTGCTGTGCTAAACGCATCAATTGCTTTGTTCCTAACACATGTAAGCATTGCAACAATGCCACTTGGCGTTTGCATCTCAACATTGTACGCACGTAAACTGCCCACAGCTGACTTGCGCCAAAAGTATGCTGCTTGCGATTCCTTCGCTTCTTTAATTGTGCCCGTTGCACAAAATTCATCGCCAAAGCGCGGTGTTGCACAATCTTTGGAAAGTGTCACTTTTACAACAGCGCTTTGGCTGTCAGGGGAGCTTTTTGTTCTTTTAACGCGCGCAAAAACGCTTGCACCATAATCCCCTGCACTGCCGTCTTCAATTGCTTGACAATACCACGTGCCATTTTCACCGCATGCATTTTCAGCTTTTGCATGCATGCCTATTGCGGCAACACTGCCAAGACTCACGCCCAAAAGCACACCCAACAACAGGGCAAACACAAGCTGGAGCTTACGCAAACGCAACCAAAATGCAGCAACAACAACACTAGCAGCACACCCGGCACATCCAACAATAACAAGAGCGTTACTTTCAATATTTGCGGCAGTACTATAGGTTATTGCACATGCAAGCCACATTCCAAGCGCAAGCGCAAGCACCGCAGGAATTGACGGGCGAGGCGGGAAGTGCTTGATTTCATTCGCACAACTATTAGCATCAGCACCAATGTCCCTATTTCCGTTGCCAGCACAAGAGACATCGTCAAAGCCCATGTTAGCTAAAAAGCCACTATTCAAACCAGCGCTACGCTGATTTCTGCGTACCCTTACCCTACGCATATTTGCCCACTTAGTGCGGCAAACTTTTTATCCCCAATTCCTGAGACTCGCTTTAGATCCTCTATTGTTTTAAACTGCCCATTTGCAGTTCTGTCATCTATGATTTTTTGCGCAGTAGCAGCACCAACACCCTTTAGCGTTTGCAATTGCTCTAGCGTGGCTGTGTTTATGTTCACCTTGTTGCCAGTGCTTGAAGCTGCAGCAGACGAGCCCGAGCTTGATTGCTGTTGCGAAGACGTTGAGCTGCTTGCACCTTGAGACTGCGATGTGCCAGCAGCGTCTTGCGAAGCCTGCGAAGGCACTATAAGTTGCTCGCCATCGGCAAGTTGTCGCGCTAAGTTTAGCGCATCGGTTGCAGCGCCTTCAGCAAAGCCACCAGCAGCATCAACAGCATTTTGCAC
>CAYVDR010000035.1:0-10695 GCA_964450625.1 uncultured Senegalimassilia sp. | reverse complement strand
CCACCAATTCCAACGCTAATTCCAGTAACAATAATAATAGTACTAACTCCAGTGCTACAGACACGTACCAGAACACTTCAGGCATCAATAACAGCGCCATGAACACAGCTAATACTAATATCCAGAATTTCTTTATGCTGCTTTGGCAATCAAATAATGCACACGATGCAATCGGAAAGCTTAATAGGAACGATTATGCATCTCTTGCTGGCTTCCTTGGCAAATCGGGGCTTCTTTCCTCTGGCGCATTTGCTTCAGCCACTGGCTTTGCTTGTGCAATACTTTCCCAACTGTTCCCACCAGAAACTTCAATTTACACAACAGACAGCGTTATGATGCAGCTGTTTAACCTGGAACATAAAATTGACGGCATTTCAAACAGCGTTAACACCCTTAGCCTAAACCTCAACAACACTGCTAAGAAAATGAATTACCAAAATGCAGTTGGCAAACTAAACAACTTCACAAACTTGTTTGGCACATACAATAACGTTCCTAGGATGGTTTGCGAACTGAATGACAAGCTTGGCAAAATCCATACCATAGATGCCGATGGCAAAGAAACTTCAGAGTTCTGCAACCTTGAAACCCCACTTGTTAGGATGCCAGAAGCTGCTGTTAATGAAGTTCGCAGCACTATAAGCAACATCTCCGCCCAATCTAGAATCTCAGCACAGACTGACAACATTGAAGAAGCTGCTAACCAGTTCTACCAGATGGTTTGCCCTGAGGGCACAAGCGCAGACAGTATTCAGTCCAAATACTTTGAATATGTTGATACAGTTTACAATTGGGAACCAGAAACATACAGGGTAAAGAAAGAATTCCTAAGCGCTTTGTCTCAGATGTATGTAAACGCCTATGTTGCTGACAATGCTTGCCTTGCTCTTCAACGCTATGATGCTGAAAAAGCAGGTGACACAAGCAAAGTTGCTGACATCGACCGCAGGTTTGATGTTCTTCGCCAGCAATCAAACAGCGTAATTAGCACACTTGACGGTACAACAGACATGGCAAAAATGGCACTTGATTACCCAGCAAAAAGCAAAGACGGCGTAGTTGTTCCTGGCATGGTTGATGCAAGTGCTGTGGCTGCGGCAAACAACGGCAAAAGTGTTGCAGACGTTGCACGTGAGAAGTACTACACTGAAAGTGTTTGGGTTGCAAAAACTCATTCCAACAACACCGACACTGTAAAGAACCTTGTTACAGGTAAATCTTACAACACCAACAGCTACAGCCGCATTTCGGCATTCGATACATCAAGCTTTGCAAATGCTTACGGTGAACGTGACGCTGAAAAAACTGCAGTACCATCACAGAATTCCACATTCACACTTGCTGACCTTCAAGAAATGTACAGGCGCTTTAGCGACAACGACACGAAATTCCCTGAGCAGGACCGCCCAAGCTTTACTGTTAAAAACTACAACGTTGATACTAATAATGCTGTTGTAGGCGAAAAGGGTGAGACAAAAGTTGCTTCTAACATAGACGAAGAAATGCAAGCATACGGCTTTAAAACAATCAGGACAGATGAGTGCAACGCGTCAAATAACAAAACATGGGGCAATGTGCTTAACAGGATGGGTAGTTTTACTGTAAAAGGCGATAAGATCAACTCGTTTACAGAACTTGGCAATGCAAACAACAAGCGCATTTGCGACTACATTTCAGACACTGGCAACTACAAATTTGGTCAACGTCTAACAAACTCTAACGACTGGGTTGTAGTGAGCACAGAAGGCAACTTCGTAGCACCAAGGAATAAAGACAGCCACTACCACGACAAGGCACTATACGGCACAGTGTTCAACTACAAAACGGGTGAGGTGAAAGATAAACAACTTCTATTCCTTCTTGCAACCGACTATGAGGCATTTCACAATGCACCACCTTGGTACACCTACGTTTTTCCTCCTGTTGGTTTGTCTCTACTTGCTGGCAGCTCAACATACCGTTGGCATGCAAAGGTTGAATTCTACGGCTTTGGCACTTACAACCTAGGCACCACAAACGCCGATGTTGTAGACAATGGCTTTTACAACAAGTGCAAAAATGACTGGGGCATGGATGGCACATACACTGCACCTGCATCTAGTGGTGTGACCCTACGCGGACCTAAAGGCTAAGAAGTTACGCATAGCTTAAAATATTAAAACAACTCTAAATAATAACCCTGCTAGCAATTGAGCCTGCTAGCAGGGTTTTTTTTAGTTGCCTTTAAAGGCGAATGATAAACAGAGTATAGTGTATTTTAAGTTATGGTATCAGTTTATCGTCCGCAATGTTAAAACGTAGAAATTTAAAGTGCTTGTTAGTTCGCATTTTCCTTTGAGGCTTTATCCATCATGTAGTGCATAACGTTGCGCCTTGAAAGTGCGCCTTTTAGCTTCCCGTTTTCAATAACTGGCACTTTCTTTATGCGGCGCTCGGCTAATATGGCGCAAGCTTTGTCAAGTGGCGTGTTAACCTCAACAGTTATAACGCGCTTTGTTGCAAGTTCCATAACGTTTAGTTTTGAAAGGGTTGCAAGACGCTCGGTAAAGTTGCCGTCGTCACTAAAGAAAGCAAACACATTGCCTTGCGGCGAGAACAAGCTGGATTCTTGGCGCGCTAGATATTTTGCAACATCGCCATCTGTTACGTAGCCTATAAGCTTGCCATGTTCGTTTACAACTGAAACACCTGTTGTGTCTGTTGTTGCCATTATTCTTATAGCTTCTTCCATTGAACTTGTATCTAGTACAGTTGCGGCTTGCGTATTCATGGCATCTGCCACAATAGCGTTTGTGTGTGTTAAAGTTTCGCTTTGAGTTGCGACAGCATTTTTACTTTCTTCATTAGCATTTGCTTTGTCGCTTGCACTATATGCTGTTGCATTTGCTTGGACACCTTTTCCTTCAGCAGCATTCTCAATGTTGGAAGCGCCTTGTGTTGCAGATTGTTTTTTGTCGCGAACGAAAAACACAATTACAAGCACTGCCACACACACGAGAGACGAAGTTGTGCAAAACGAAGCGTGGTAGCCGCTAAACGTTTGGGCAGTTGCGTCAACGTTTGCAGTAATGGAAGCAACAGCAGCAGAAATGGACACTAAAAGTGCAGTGCCAAATGAACCTGCCACTTGGTTTAGCGTGTTAGAAGTGCTTTGAGCGTGCGCAATTGCGCTGTTAGGAAGCGAGTTTACACCCCAAGTGTTAAGCGGTGTCATTGTAAATTGCATGCCAATTGCTAGCACGGAATAAATTAGCGTTACAAGCCAAATGGGCGATGCAATTTGAAGCTGCGTTAAACCAGCTGCCGCAACTACAATGGCAATGCCACCAACAAGCACTGGCTTTCTAACGCCGTGTCTGTCGAAAATTCTGCCAGCAAAAAAGCCCGTAATTGCGCCAATTACTGCACCTGGCAAAAGCGCAACACCGCTTACGGTAGCGCTCATGCCAAGCGTGCCTTGAATGTATAGTGGCATAATGGTTTCCATGCCAATAAGGGCAGCTTGAAAAATCATTACAACAATTGTTACTGTGCGGTATTGCCAAACGCCTAAAATGCCAACGCGAAGCATAGGCTCGTCAAGCTTAAGTTGGCGGCGGGTGTAGGCAAACATCAACAAAAGCCCAGCGCACACAAGGCCAGCTGTAACAAGGTGGTTTTCAGCGGAGCTAAAAGTTGAAAGCCCGTATAGCAAACTTAACAGCCCGCAAGTTGAAAGCACAACTGAAATTCCATCGAACTTTGTTTGTTTAAAGTTTGCATTGTTTTCAAGCGTGAAAGAAGCAACAACAACAATTAAAAATGCAAGTGCCGCCACAATTACAAATATTGCACGCCAACCAACAGAGTCAATCAAAAGCCCCGAAAGGGAAGGGCCAATTGCTGGTGCAAAACCAATTAGTAAACCAATAATTCCCATTGCCGAGCCACGTTTTTCACGCGGGAACACTAGCAATATGGTGCTCATTACCATAGGCATTACTGCACCAGTTGCCGCGGCCTGCATAATGCGCCCTGCAAGCAAAAATGGGAAAGATGGGCTTACTGCCGCAATCACGCTGCCTAAAGCGAAAAGCGTAATGCCGCCAATGTATAGCTTGCGAGTTGACAAGCGCCCCATAAGGTATGCTGCAAGTGGAATTACAACCGCTTCCGTTAGGGCATAGCCGCTTGTAAGCCATTGCACCGTTGTTTGTGGCACGCCTAAATCGCCCATGATTGTTGGCAGCGCTGGCGTTAGAAGCGTTGCGTTTAGTACCGCAATAAATGTGCCCGCTAAAAGCACTGCCACCATGACTGTTTGTTTTTTTGAAATCCCTAGATTCATTTAATCACCTTCTAAAAATAATCAACAATTTGTAATTTTTGTAACTTTTCCATTGTACTGAGTTATTGCCATATACACAAATTGCCTAGAGTTCTGTTACTCAATTGCCATATTGGGAATTTTGGTTTTGGGTGGAAGTGTAAATGTTTGCATCTTTTGAAAAAATGTCAATATTAGCTTCGCTTAGTAAAATCAATTTGGCTGTTTAAATGCATATTGCTTGAATTAAAGCTGTTACTTGTATGCTACTTGCACAGAACTTTTAAACTAAAATTCATTTGTGCTAACATTTGTTGATGCAAAAAGTTCAAGAGACAAACAAAGCGAGGTGAATATGCTTCTTTGTGCAAAATATGTGCTTCCAGTCACAGCTGAGCCAATTGTTGATGGTGCGGTCCTTGTACGCAATGGCTTAATCGCAGACATTGGAAGTGCCTCAATGCTAAAACTTCGCTACGCTGGTGAAGAAGTACTTGACTTCGACAGGGCTGCAATTATGCCAGGCTTTGTTAACCTGCACACTCATTTAGAAAACGCTGCCTTGCGTGATATCGTTCACGATGTGCCATATGCTTCATGGGTCCTTAAAATGCGCGAGTTTTCTGAAAAGCTTGATGTTTCCGATTGGTATGACTCGGCAATTTTAGGTGGGCTTGAAATGCTTTCAAGCGGCATTACAACTGTGGCCGACATCACATCAACTGGTGCAAGTTGCACTGCAATCCAAAAGCTTGGGCTTCGCGGTGTAATTTATCGCGAAGTGTCTGCAATGGATGTACGTCGCGTTAACTTTGCTATGCGCTCTGCTGAAAACGACATTATGCACTGGCGCGAAGAAGTTGATGCAAGCCGCATTAACGTGGGCATTTCACCTGCTGCACTCTATGTTTGCCACCCACAAGTCATGCAGAAATCTGCGCAATTGGCAAAAAAACTTAGCATTCCTGTGGCTCTTCGTTTGGCAGGCACGCGCGAGGAATGCGATTTTGTGCGATACGGCTCATCGCCTTTTTCCGTTGACGCAATGGACACAAAACGTGGCTTTGTTGAGGTGCCACCTTGGCTTCCAACAGGCACAACAACAATAAACTATGCACTTAACTGGGGCGCTTTTGAAGCTGACGATGTGCTGGTTGTCCATGGCATTTACGTTGACGACCGCGACGTTCGCAAAATGCGTGAATATGGCGTGTCAGTTGCAACGTGCCCGCGCATAAACTCGCAACTTGGCATGGGTGTTGCACCAATTACGCGTTACAGGCGTGCAGGCATAAACGTTGGTCTTGGTACCGACAGCCCAGCTGCAACAAATTCGACAGATATGCTTGTTGAAATGCGAGTTGGAATGTTAGTGCAGCGTGCTGTAAACAGCAGCAGCAACTTCATGAGTTCTGCTACAATGCTTGAACTTGCAACAATTGGTGGCGCACGTGCACTTAAAATTGACGATAAAGTGGGCAGTTTGGAAGTTGGAAAACAAGCTGACATAATTGCAGTTGAAATGTCAAGTGCTCACCAATCACCGTCAATCGACCCAGTTTCCACTATAATTGGCGGCTGCAACAACACCGATGTGCTAATGACTATGGTTGCTGGTAACGTGTTGTATAAAAGTGAAGGTTGGAATGTTGGTGTTGATGTTGCACACAATATTGCAAGAGTTATTGAAATTAGAAGTAAATTGAGGGCTTAAATTATGGGTACAAACCAAAAACTTACAGTAAAACAAAAAGCAGAGCGCATTAAGGCTGCGCAAGAGCGCGAACAGCGTGAAATTAAACGTCGCGAAGCCGAGGCAAAAAGCAAGAAAATTTTTACAATTATCATTTGCATCATTCTTGTTTTAGCTCTTGGCATTCCTACAGTTGCAATTTCAGTTTTAACTGCATCAGGTAATTAATTGTCTTAACATAAACGCATTTTAACTATTTACATTTAAGTAATTAGGGGGTGTTACTTTGTTTGGAATTGGCGGCTTCGAGCTGTTCTTAATTTTACTGTTTGGTTTTTTACTTTTTGGACCAGACAAACTGCCCGCAATGGCTAAAACATTAGGCAAGGCAATTAGTAAATTCAGAAATGCTCAAAGCGAAATGACAACGGTAATTAAAAATGAGGTTTACGACCCAAATTCGGACGAGCCGTTTAAAAACCCAGTTGATGCCATTGAAAAAGCAACTGAAGCTGGTAAGCGCGCCGCTGGTGTTAAAACTAGTGGCTCAAGTTCGGCAGCAAAAACTTCACAGGGGTCAAGTAATTCCAATGCACAAGAAAAGCCACACGTTAGCGCAAAACAGGAAAGTTTTTTGGAACGCAAAGCGCGCTACGAGCGCGAACAAGCAAAAAAAGCAGCTGCTGCTAATGGGCAAAGCAACAATAGCAAAAATGATGCAAATGCAAAAAAAGATGTGCAATCGTCAAACACATCTGCACAAAACAGTGAAAGTCGTGGTGAATAGGTATGCCAATAGGTCCAGCTAGAATGCCCTTGTTTGACCATTTGGGCGAATTGCGCATGCGCCTTGTGCGCATTGTTGTGTGCCTACTTGTCGCCATGTGCGTCTTCTACATGGCAACGCCAACTATTGCACAGTTTTTAATGCTTCCAATTGCGGAATTTTTACCGCAAGACGCTAACGGTGCTGCTCAATTTGTAGCACTCGACCCATTTGAGGCGTTTACAACTCGCTTTATAATTTCGCTTTGGGCTGCGGTTGTTGTTTGCTCCCCAGTTATTTTGTGGCAAATACTTGCTTTCTTTTTGCCAGCTCTAAAACCAAGCGAGCGCAGGTGGTTTGTTCCAACGTTTGCCGTGGCAGTGGCACTTTTTATCGTAGGTACAGTGTTTTGCTATCTCGTAATACTAAACCCTGCGTTTCAATGGCTAACCGACCAAGCAATGGGCATTGGCACGGTCACGCCGCGCATGTCAACATATGTTGACATAATAATTAAGTTTGAGCTAGGCTTTGGTTTTGCTTTTGAATTGCCGCTAGTTGTTTTTTACCTTACAATCTTCGATATTGTTCCTTACAAAAAGCTTCGCAGCAAATGGCGCGAAATTTATGTTGTACTGCTAATATTGTGCGCAATCATAACGCCTGATGCATCGCCTGTAACAATGCTTCTAATGTTTGCAGCACTTGTTGTTTTGTACGAAATTTCGCTGCTAATTGCTCGTTTGGTTTTGCGCAAACGCATTGCTAAAGAAGAAGAACAAGCACGTGCACAGGCTGAAAAGCAAAAAGCAAAGGCTCACAAGCTTAAAGTGGTGAAGCGCAAGTAAGGCATAGCGCATGCATGAACTTGGAATAATGACAGGCGTAGTTGAGGCGGTTGAGAAATCGGCGAAAAGCGCTGGCGCTACAAAAGTTCTTGAGGTTAAGCTTTCAATTGGTGAGATGACAGAAGCAATTGAAGATTCACTACGTTTTGCCTTTGATGTGTTAACCGAAAACACTATAAGTGCAGGTGCTGGGCTTACAATAAACATGGTAAGCCCTAAAAGCCACTGCAACACTTGTAACATTGACTATTCGCACGACCGCTTTCACATGGCTTGCCCACAGTGCGGCGGGTTTAACACTCGCTTAATTGCAGGCAGGGAGCTTCAAATTGATTCAATTGAAGTTGACATACCAGATTAAGCAGCAAAATTTTAGAGGGGCACGAAAATGCAAATAGACATTAAAAAGCCAATACTTGCAAAAAACGATGAACTTGCCAGTGCGCTGCGCAAACGTTTTGCAGAAAATAAGGTGTTTGTGCTTGACTTGCTTGCAAGCCCAGGGTCAGGCAAAACATCAACAATTCTTGCAACCATTGAGGCCTTGCGCGATGAATTTAACATCGCGGTAATTGAGGGCGACATTGCAAGCAGCGTTGACTCTGAAAAAATTAAGGCACAAGGCACGCCTGCCGTTCAAATAAACACTGGCGGTGCATGCCACTTAGAAGCAAATATGATAAGCCGTGCAATTGATGTGCTTGACTTATCTCGCCTTGATTTAATTATTATTGAAAACGTTGGCAACTTAGTTTGCCCAACCGATTTCGATTTGGGCGAAAATGCTAAGGTTATGATACTGTCCGTGCCAGAAGGCAGCGACAAACCTTTGAAGTACCCAGGCGTTTTTCAAGCATCGCAGGCCGTAATTCTAAACAAAGTTGACACGCTTAACGTGTTTAATTTCGACAAAGAACAGTTTGAGAGTGCTGTTAAAAACTTAAACCCTAAAGCCCCAATTTTCCCCATTGCAGCAACGTCTGGCACAGGTGTTGATGCGTGGGCTAATTACTTGGCAGAAAAAATTCGCGAAATTCAATAGGGTGGCTGTTATGCAAGTAAGTGAAATGTATAACGAATGTGTGCGCGCACTAAAAAACTTTGCTGATTCTGCGCGGTTCAAAGGTGCTGTAATTGGGCTTTCGGGCGGCATAGACTCTAGCGTGGTTGCTTGCATGTGCACACATGCATTTGGTGCTGAAAATGTTTTAGGCATAATGTTGCCAGGTCCTTATTCAACCGAACACTCACTTGACGATGCTAAAGAACTTGCAAGCAACCTTGGAATTGAAGTGCATAAAGTTTCAATTTCTGAAACGTTTGCAACGTTTAAAAACACACTTGCTAATACCAATTTGCCAGCACTAAATAACACTGCAATTGAAAACACCCAGGCGCGCATTCGCATGGTTGTGCTAATGGCACTTTCAAATGCAACTGGCAAAATGCTTGTGAACACTGGCAATAAAAGTGAAGCTATGATGGGTTATTCAACGCTTTATGGTGACACTGCAGGCGCATTTGCCCCCATTGGCGGGCTGTATAAAACTAGCGTTTTTGAAGTTGCTCGCTTTATAAACAGAAGCTTCCAAGAAAATGGCAAATGCGCACCAATTCCTGGTCATGTGCTAGTAAAGCCGCCAAGTGCTGAACTTTCAAGCGGTCAAACCGATGAAGCCTCACTTGGCATATCTTATGAGTTGCTCGACAAAATTTTAATAGCTCATTTTGAGCATGAGAAGTCTAAAGAGTGGCTGGTAGGCAACGGCTTTAGCGAAAAAGATGTCTCTTATGTGCTTGAAACTGCTTCTAAAACCAACTTTAAACGCGCAATGGAACCTCCATTTCCAAAGGCAAAGTTTTACCAGTAAAATACCACGACTGTTGTATAGCATTTACAACTAAAAACCCATACCATCCATTCCATGGAAAATATTTTAGTAAATAAATGCAAAATGACATCACGCGATTGGCTAGTTGATTGCGCTGTTGTTTTAGTAACGCTTGCAGTTGCTATGTTGCAGCTAATGCTTACAGCATCCTCAATAATTGTCCCCGACCTTGCGCTTCGTCAATACTTAGGGCTTGTAAATGTTATCCCATCAGCAAGTTTGTTTGTGGGAACTGCTTTTACAGTGCTGCCACTAATTTTGCGCAGGCGCTTTCCGCTACCAGTGTTTCTTGTTTGCTTTGTAGCGTTTTTTGTGTTGCAAGTGCTAAATACAACAGTGCCTATTCCAATTCCTGGGCTTGTTGTTGCGCTTTACACCGTAACTTACATTGGTGGCATTTCAGTAGGCAGCATTTGTGGCATTGCATCGGCACTTTCACTATTTGTTGGCGGCAGCACAATGCAGTCGGCAAGCATGGTGTTTTTTACGCGCTTTCAAAACATTGCAATTGTAATAGCTGCGGTTTTGGCAGGGTATGCTTACAGAACGCACAAAGCTTACGTTGCAGAGGTAAAGCAGCGCGCAGCGGATGCTGAGCGCAGCCGCGAAGAGGAAGCAGCAAGGCGTGTTGAAGCCGAACGCGTTAAAATTGCACGCGAAATTCACGACATAACGGCTCATTCGCTTAGCGCTGTAAACATTCAGCTTACTGCAGCGCTAAGGCTAATTGACAGCGACACCGAAACCGCAAAGCAAGCGCTAGAAACAGCCCGTAAAACTTCAAAAGATGCCCTTTCAAGCATACGCTCAATGGTTGGCGTTTTGCGCCATGGCAGCGAAGTGGCAGAGACCACACCAACTTCAAGTATAGCCCAGCTTTTAGAGCTAACAAAGTTTTTGGAGGGCGCAAACATTAAAGTTCATGTTGACCAGCAAAACTACATTGACGCAAATGTGCCAACTCACATTGATGTTGCGCTTTTTAACGTTGCGCGTGAGTCATGCACAAACATTGTTAAACATGCAAACGCTACAGAGGTTAGTATTAAACTTGAAGTGAAGAATAGCGTTGCAAAACTTACAGTTACCGATAACGGTTGTGGTTGCGATATTGCTAGCAGCAACTTTAGTTCAAGCGATAAGCTTCCCGAAGCAAAAGATGGCAAAGGTAATGGCATTCTTGGCATGGC
>CAYVDR010000034.1:4321-11023 GCA_964450625.1 uncultured Senegalimassilia sp. | reverse complement strand
ACATTGGGTTTAAAAGCGAAGGTGTTATCCCAAGCCGTGAGCTAACCATTCGCAAGGATGCTAACCCAAGCGACATCGTTAAAATTGGCGACAAGCTTGAAGCCTTGGTCATGCAAAAGGAAGACAAAGAGGGAAGGCTAATCCTTTCTAAAAAGCGCGCAGAATATGAACGTGCTTGGAATAAAGTTGAAGAGAAATTCAAAGCTGGCGAAAACGTTGTTGGCGAGGTTATTGAAATCGTTAAAGGTGGCTTAATTCTTGACATTGGTCTGCGCGGCTTTTTGCCTGCGTCCCTTGTTGATTTGCATCGTGTGCGCGACCTTGAAATGTATTTGAACACGGAAGTTGAAGCTCGTGTAATTGAAATGGATCGCAACCGCAATAACGTTGTTTTGTCACGCCGTGTTCTTCTTGAGGAAGGTCGCAAAAACGAGCGTGCTGAAATTTTGTCCAAGCTTACAAAGGGCATGCGCTTGAAAGGCACAATTTCAAGTGTTGTCGATTTCGGTGCATTTGTTGACCTTGGCGGTATCGACGGCTTGGTTCACATTTCTGAACTTTCTTGGAGCCACGTCAACCACCCATCTGAAGTTGTTTCTGTTGGCGATGAAGTGGAAGTTGTTGTTCTAGATGTTGACTTGCAGCGTGAGCGCATTTCACTTGGTCTTAAGCAAACAACAGAAGACCCATGGGTTAAGCTTGTTGAGTCGTTCCCAGTTGGCAGCATAGTTGATGGTAAAGTTACAAAAACTGTTTCGTTTGGTGCATTTGTAAGGCTTGCCGATTCCGTTGAGGGCTTGGTGCACATTTCTGAAATGGCAATGCGTCACATTAATTCGCCTAACCAGGTTGTTAAAGTTGGCGATGACGTTAAAGTTAAAGTTATGGAAATTAACCCAGAGCGTCGTCGCGTTAGCTTGTCTATGAAAGCTGCAGCTGCCGAGCTTGGCTTTGAAATTGAAGTCGAGGAAGACGAAAGCGAAGAAGCTGAGGGCAACTACAAGTCCAATTACAAAAAGCATGAAAGCAGCACTGACGCTTCTGGCAATGCTGAAAGTGCACAAAACTCCGAACAGCCAGAGCAAACAGAAGCTTCAACAGCAAGCTCTGAAGAAAAACCTGCTGAAAGCGCAGACGAAAAAGCAGAAGGTGCTGAATAAATTATAATGAACGCTAGCGCAAACACTGCATCTGAAAATGTTGCAATTTCGGATGCAGAAAAACAAAAAACGCTTAAGAAAGTTGTTGTTTCATCATTTTTAGGCAATTTCATTGAATGGTTTGACTATGCAAGCTATTCATACCTTGCAACAACACTAGCTTTAGTGTTTTTCCCAGGCGAAGACAAAATGGTTTCCACCATGATGACTTTCGGTGTGTTTGCGCTAGCCTTTTTAGTGCGCCCGCTTGGCGCACTTTTTTGGGGGCACATGGGCGACAAACGTGGTCGCAAATGGGCTTTAGCAATTTCCATTTTGCTTATGAGTGGTGCAACCTTTTTAATTGGCTGCCTTCCAAGTTATTCAGTAATTGGCGTGCTTGCACCGCTTTCACTGCTTGTGCTGCGCATGGTTCAAAGCTTTTCAGCTTCTGGTGAATATGCAGGTGCTTCCACATTTATTGCAGAATACGCCCCAAAGAACAGGCGTGGTTTTTATTGCTCAATGGTGCCAGCATCAACTGCAGCTGGGCTTTTAGTTGGCTCGCTTTTTGCAACTTGGATGTTTAACACATTTGGTGCTGAATCTGCTTTTGTTGTTGACTGGGGCTGGCGCATTCCGTTTTTGCTTGCAGGGCCGCTTGGTGCTATTACACACTATATTCGCAAGCATTTGGAAGACTCGCCAATTTATGAGCAAATGCAGGCGAACTTAGATGCAATGGGCTTAAAAAGCGACGAGAGGCCAATTCGTACGCTGTTTAAAAACCACTTTCGCGTTTTGCTAGTAAGCTTTGGTGCATGCGTTTTAAATGCTGTGGGTTTTTATGCTGTGCTCACTTACTTGCCAAATTACTTGGAAGCTACACTTAACTATGATGCAGGTCAAGCGTCAATAATTACTACAATTGTGCTTGTTGTTTACATCGCCTTCATTTTTGGCTCTGGGCAAATTTCCGATAAATTTGGTCGCAAAAAAATGCTAATTGTGGCATGCGTTGGCTTTATTTTGTTTACAGTCCCAGCGTTTTGGTTGCTTAACACTCTTGACTTTGCAACCATTCTAGCAGTTGAGCTTATGATGTGCTTGCTGCTTACAATTAACGATGGCACTCTTGCAAGCTATTTGTGCGAAACATTCCCAACACAGGTGCGCTACTCAGGCTTTGCACTAAGCTTCAACTTGGCAAATGCTTTATTTGGCGGTTCTGCTTCCTACATTTCTTTTGCGCTAATTGAAGTTACTGGCGATGCCATTTCCCCCGCTTATTACATGGTGTTCATTGCTCTAATTGCTCTTGTGGCAATGCTTGTATCGCATGAGCACACTGGTAAAGACTTATCGGAAGTCTAGGATTTTAATCGTGTAAGCACAACATTTACGTGGATAATCTTTTTAGTCAGTTCGAAAACAGTCGCATTCAAAACGCGGCACCTTTAGCCGTTCGTATGAGGCCAAATGCGCTAGCTGAAGTTGTTGGGCAAACCCAAGCAATAGGTAATGGCACATGGCTTAAAGGCGCAATCGCAAACGATAGCGTAACATCAATTATTTTGTATGGGCCAGCAGGCACAGGCAAAACCTCGCTTGCACATGTTATTGCAAACAGCACACATGCAGCATTTGTTGAGGTGTCGGCCATTGGTGGCACGGTTGCCGATTTGCGTCGTGAAATAAAAGCTGCCGAAAAACGCCTTGCACAGGCTGAAACTCGTACAATTTTATTCATCGATGAAATTCACCGCTTTAACAGAAGCCAACAGGATGCCCTTTTGCATGCTGTAGAAAATGGCGTTGTTACCTTAATTGGTGCTACAACTGAAAACCCTTACTTTGAGGTTAATACGGCGCTGCTCTCGCGTTGTAGAATTATTGAGTTAAAGAATTTAACTGATGCAGAAATTTCTAGGTTAATAGATGCAGCTTTAGTTAAAGAATGTGGGCTTGATGGTGCTTATAAGCTGTCAAATGAAGCGAGGGATGCTTTAATTATTCTTGCAGCAGGCGATGGCAGGTGCGCATTAAGCACTCTTGAAATTGCTGCTGGTTTAGCACGTGAAAGCAACGGTGAAGGAGCTAAGCCATACGCAATAACAAAAGCAAATGTTGAAGCTGCAATGCCAAACCGCACGCTTCCTTACGACAAAAACAAGGACATGCACTACGACATTATTTCTGCATTTATTAAGTCAATGAGGGGCAGTGACCCTGATGCCGCACTTTATTGGCTTGCACGCATGATAGATGCAGGGGAGGACCCTAAGTTCATTGCACGCCGCATGTTAATTCATGCGTCCGAGGATGTTGGTAATGCCGACCCAAATGCAATTTTGGTTGCACACGCCGCGTTTAAATCAGCTGAGGCGATTGGCTACCCAGAGTGCAGAATAAACTTGGCACAGGCTGCTGTATACATTGCGCTTGCTCCTAAAAGCAACGCTTGTGTTATGGGCATTGACGCCGCTCTAAACGAAGTCCGCCGAGGGCCTGCACGTGCTGTTCCAAGTTACCTGCGTGACCGCCACCGCCCAGGTTCTAAAAACTATGGCGAATACAAGTACCCGCACAATTACCCAAATGCATGGGTTGACCAGCGCTATTTACCCGAAGGCTTGCAACGTGGTTGTTTCTATAAACCTTCTGGTAGGGGCTGGGAAGGAAAACACCCAGGCCCACGTTGGGAATAAACCTTCAGATTGATATGCCATGTTTAATGTGTAAGTGCTTAAATCACCTTGCAAGGATGATGTTTTAGCATAAGTTTTAAAATTGCTTTGCCAATATACTGGTTTTTTTGCATTTTAGAACCTGCGTCATTATTGCAACTGGTAAAAATTTATATACTAGTGCGTTGAAAAAAATTACCATACAGTTAATTTTAACGAAATACCTTTTGTTGAAAGGGGTTTAAAAGCATGACAGAAAACAAGGTGGCAGAACAAAACAATGCCGATGAAATTGACATTGATTGGGGTCTAGACGACGACTTTGACCCGCTGGCAGTGCGTGCTGACGAAATTGACCAAGAGGAAATGGACGATGACAACCCACATGACACCGTTGATTTCCCTACAATGCGCAACATGCCAAATGAGCTTAACCGCGCAGCTGTTTACACCCCAGAAAACCTTGGCGGCGCAAAAGAAGCCTTGCTTGCAATGCTTGACAAAAACCCTGGCAGACGCCCTGTGCTTGTGTCTATTCTTGGCTGGTGCGAAAACGGCTGCTTAAACAGCGAACTCACCGAAAAAGTTGATGCGCTGCAAAAAAACAACCTTTCCGTTTATGGTTGCACAACGCTTTGCCGTATGCTTGAACGTGCAGGTGGGCTTGTGCTTGAAATGCCCGAGCAAGTGAACACCCCTTGCGAAAATGTTGAAGAGGGCGTTGAGTACCTGGAAATTAAAGAAAAGGTTGACCCTGTTTGGCGAAGCACTGAGGCTGGCATGCAAGTGCATTCGCAAATGACAGATGGCAGTTCCTTTCGCGAGATTGTTCTAGACCGTGATTCAAAATATTTGGAAGTCTACCGTGCGCTTTTACACTCGCTTGCACAAAACAGCATGTCGCTTGCACAAATTGAGGAAATGGTTGATACATTCGAAATTGTAATGAAACCAAGGCGTTTTGGTGGTCACTTCATAGACATGCTTGAGCGTGTTGACGCAATTGAGTGGAAAAACCGCTCGTGGTGCATTACAGAGCTGGGCCAGAAAATGATTGCCGAAGTAGATGGGCAGTTTGAGGCTGAAAAGGAAGGGAAATAGTTTATGGCTGAAGCAAAAACACCCAAAAACACTGAAGAAGAAATTGACATTGCAGCTTTAATGGACAGCCGTGCACGCACGTACGCAATGCTTTCACGCCTGTTTTTAAAAGAGGTTGACAAAGACGTTTTGACAGAGTTGCAAAACATGCGCTTTCCTGCAAGCACGGGAAGTTCTAAGGTTGACAAGGGCTATCACATGCTCTACGACTACCTTAAAACCAGCTGGGACGACAGCATTACAGAACTTGCTATCGATTATGTGCGCACATTTATTGGTCATGGTGTCAACGGCTTTTCTGCTGCATACCCTTTTGAGAGTGTTTACACATCCGAGCGCAGGCTTATGATGCAAGAGGCGCGCGCTGAGGTTTTGCAAACGCTTCGTGAAAACAACTTAAAGCGTGGCAAGTGGACAGAAGGCGAAGACCACATTGCCCTTGAGCTTGAGTTCATGCAGCGTATGGCACTGCGCAGTGCAAAAGCGTTGCGTGAAGGCGACGAAGAGCGTGCAATAAAGCACCTGCAAACGCAGCGCACATTTTTACAAGACCACTTAATTAACTGGCTTCCAATGATGACTGAAGACATGCTGCGCTTTGCACACACACTGTTCTACCAAGGCTTGGCCCTGCTTGTTATGGGCTATGTTGAAGAAGACGAAAAGTTGCTAGACGAGCTGCTTGACAGCGTTGACGAATAGCGCACGGTTTAAGCATTAATCAAATGCAATAAAAGTAACGTAATTGGAATAATTTTTAAGTTGGGTTAGAAGTTGAATTTTGTAACACCACAAGGCTTTCGCGATGTTTTGTGCGATGAGGCACTTTTGCGCGAAGTTGCCTCAGAAAAGTTTGCAAAGCTTACAGCTGAAAGCGGGTACTTGCCTGTTGAGACGCCAACGCTTGAAGTAATGAATGTGTTGGATGCTTCAAACCAAAACCCAACATCGCCTTTTAAGTTTTACGACTTAAGCGGCAACTTGCTTGCAATGCGCCCCGATGTAACGCTGCAAATTGCACGCATGGCTGCCACACGCCTTGCAAATGAGCCTGGGCCTTTTCGCTTTCGCTACAAGCAGCGTGTGTTTCGTGAAGCCACTGGCGCAGCTTCGGCGCAATCACGTGAAAACACGCAGTTAGGCATTGAGCTTATTGGTCAGGGCAATGCTGAGGCTGACAGCGAAGTTGTTGGTTTGTTTGCACGCTCGCTTGCGCAGTTAGGTGTTAAGAACTTTACAATCTCTCTTGCATCCGTTGGCGTTTTGCGCATGTTGCTTGAAAAAAGCGGCGGTGATGGCACTTGGCAAAACGCTGTTTTGCAGGCATACCATGCATGCGACTTTGCAGCGCTTGATGCACTATGCGACACGTGCGAAAAACACAACGTTTCTGCTGAATTTGCTGCCGCCATTGACAGGCTTGCTCACATTCGTGGCGGCAGTGCAGCAATTGCCGAGGTAAAAAGCCTTGTTGAGCCCCTTGGTTGCGATGCTGGCTTAAATGATTTAAATGCAACATATTCGCTGCTTGAGAAGGCTGGCTTGGCAAATCACATTCAGCTTGATTTTTCGGTTGTAAGCTCTTTTGATTACTACACCGGCATTGTTTTTGAGGCGTACTCGCCCAATGTTGCAAGCCCACTTGGAAGTGGCGGTAGATACGACAACACCCTGGCAGCCTTTGGTTGCTCAAAGCCTGCTGCTGGGTTTGCGTTTTGTTTGGAAACCGTTTTAGACGCTGCATCAAACACTCATGCAATTGAGCAAACCCATGC
>CAYVDR010000034.1:0-4221 GCA_964450625.1 uncultured Senegalimassilia sp. | reverse complement strand
GTGCAAGCGCACTTAAAGCGCACGGGGTCTTTGCGTGTTGCAACGAAATACCCAAACATTACCCGCAACTATTTTGAGCAGCGCAACATTCAAGTTGAAGTTGTAAAATTCAACGGCAACATTGAACTTGCACCGCTTTGTGGTGTGGCTGAACAAATTGTCGACATTACTGCCACTGGCACAACACTTCGCGAAAACAATTTGGAAGTGGTTGATAATGTGCTTTCAAGCACGGCACGTTTCTTTGCAAACAAATGTTCAATGCGCACAAATGCTAAAGTGCGCAACCTTGCGCATAAAATGCGTGAAGGGCAAAAAAGTGGCAAGTGGAAAACAACTGTTATTGCAGGTGCAAGCTAAATTAAATGCATGTGAACACTTTTGTTGCTTCAAAATTTCATGGCATAATGTTTCACATAATTTATTGTTAACACACGTGAAAGAGGGCTTTGATGCGCACAATTGAACTTAAAGTTGGCGAGGTTTTTTCTGCTAAGCACCTAAAGCGCACTGGCGCATTTAATGCAGCTGCACTTAAAGCAGCTGTTGACATAGTTGATGAAGTTCGCAAAGGTGGCGACGCCACGCTTCGCGAACTAACTAAAAAGTTTGATGGCACAGACATTGAAAACTTCCGAGTGCCTCAAAGTGTAATAGATGCTGCTGAAAGTGATGTGGAACCTAAAACCAAGCAGGCACTTCAAGCAGCAGCTGCGCAAATTCGCAATTTCCATGAACGCCAAGTTAGGCAAAGCTGGTTTCACACACGCGAAGACGGCGCAATTGTTGGTGCTAAAGTAACCCCGCTTGATAGCGTTGGCATTTATGTGCCAGGGGGGCGTGCGCTCTACCCATCCACTGTGCTTATGAATGCTATACCAGCATCCGTTGCAGGGGTCGGGCGCATTGTGTGCGTAACGCCGCCCACAAAGGCAGGCAGCGTTGACGCATGCGTGCTCTATGCTTGCAAGCTTGCAGGGGTTAGCGAAATCTACACCGTTGGAGGCGCACAAGCTGTGGCAGCACTAGCTTACGGCACGCAAAGCATTGCCCCTGTTGCTAAAATCACAGGCCCTGGCAACGCATACGTTGCAGCAGCTAAAAAAATTGTTTCAGGCGATGTTGGCATAGACATGATTGCAGGGCCCTCTGAGGTTTGCGTTGTGGCTGATGAAAGCGCAGATGCAAGCCTTGTTGCAATCGATTTAATGGCACAAGCCGAACACGACCCACTTGCAAGTTGCTACCTGGTCACATTTAGCGAAGCGTATGCAAATGAAGTGCAAAGCGCAATTGAGCAGCACTTAAAAAAGTCCACTCGTGCCGACATTACAAAGCAGTCGCTTGAAAACTGTGGGCTTGTTGTCGTTTGCAAAAACATGCCCCAAGCAATTGAAGCTGTAAACGTTATAGCACCCGAGCACTTGGAGCTTCACTTTAAAGGTGCAGCAAATGTGCTGGGCAGCATTAGAAACGCAGGTGCAATTTTTATTGGCGAATGGACTCCTGAAGCTGTTGGCGATTATGTTGCAGGGCCAAACCACACGCTTCCTACTGGTGGCACTGCACGTTATGCGTCACCTCTTTCAGTCGACGACTTCATAAAACACTCCAGCGTTATAAATTACAATGCAACCTCGCTTGCAAATGATGCAGAGAACATCATTGCAATTGCCAAGCACGAGGGTTTGTGGGCACATGCACAAAGCGTTGCCCTGCGCAAACAAATTGCCAGTGAAGGTAAGTAACGTGGCTTCAAAAAACACTTCAAGCATTTGCAAAAGCGCACCGCAACTTGAGGGCATGGTGCCTTACGACCCAAAGTACATGCCCGCCGATGCATTTATGTCGGCAAATGAAAACCCGTTTGGTGTACCAGAGCTCATTCGCAAAGAAATAGAAGAAGCAATCTCTGGCGTGTCCCTGAACCGCTACCCAAACCCTCTTGCAAACGCTTTACGTGAAGAAATTGCTAAGGGCTTAGGCGTTGAAACAAACCAGGTGCTTGTTGGCAACGGTGGCGATGAGCTTTTGTTTGACATTGCACTTGCGTGGGGCGGGTCTGGTCGTAAGTTCTTAAACTTACCGCCAACGTTTTCGGTCTATGAAACAAATGCACGCCTTACAAACACTGAAGTTGTTCGTGTGCCACGAAGGGGCGACTATTCCGTAGCCGAAGAAGAGCTGCTAATGCGCGCTTCCAAAGGCGACATTAGCTACATAATTTTGACTAACCCAAACAACCCAACAGGCAACCTTACAAGCGCAAGTTTTATAAGAGCGCTGCTTGAAGCAACAAATGCGCTTGTTTTAGTTGATGAGGCTTATTGCGAGTTTGCCAAGGCAAGTGTTGTTCAACTTCTAAAGCACTTTGAAAACCTTTGCATTTTGCGCACATTTTCAAAGGCATATGGGCTTGCTGCCTGCCGTGTTGGCTATTTGCTTGGCAGCGCACACGTAATTTCCGAGCTTTTAAAAGTGCGCCAGCCTTACTCTGTAAATGCGCTTTCGCAAGCAGCGGCACACGTGGTTTACAAGAACAGAAAAGCGTTTGAGCCACTTACGGATGCAATAATTGCGCAGCGTGAGCGCATGTTTGCTGCACTAGCAAAAATCCCAAACATAAAAGTTTTTCCAACGCGTGCGAACTTCATGCTTGTAAATGTGCCGCATGCGCATAACGTTTGGGAAAAGTTATACGAACGTGGTATATTAGTTCGCGATTTTTCTGGCAGCCCTGCACTTGAAAATTGCTTGCGTTTAACTGTTGGCACGCCTGAGCAAAACGATGCGCTAATAAGTGCTTTAGAACAGCTTGTTTGCTAGCATGCATGCTGCGTAAATTATTGTAGAAAGGTTTAACATGTCTTCGAATGACATTATGGTTTTGCTTGCAATGGCCATTTACTTTGTGGTAATAATGGTTGTTGGCTTCTCGTACGCAAAGCGCTCAAATTCCTCCACCGAGGAGTATTTCATTGGCGGGCGCAAAATTGGTCCTTGGTTTACAGCACTTTCTGCTGAAGCATCCGACATGTCGGGTTACTTGCTAATGGGCATCCCTGGGCTTGCGTACTTCTACGGTGCATCCGAGGCCATGTGGACATGCATAGGCCTTGCCATTGGCACATACCTAAACTGGCTTTTTGTTGCAAAGCGCCTGCGCAAGTACTCCGAGGTTACAAATTCAATAACCCTGCCTGCGTTTTTCTCCGACAGGTTTCACGATAAAAAGAACGTGCTTTCAACCGTTGCCGCTTTAATCATCCTTCTGTTTTTTTGCGTTTACACTGGCAGCTGCTTTGTTACATGCGGCAAACTTTTCCACACGCTTTTTGGCATCGACTACGTGGCAATGATGGTGTTTGGCGCTGTTGTTGTGTTTGCATACACCTTAGTTGGCGGCTACCTTTCTGTTGTTGCAACCGATTTCATTCAAGGCTGCTTAATGTTTTTCGCCCTGGCAGTTGTTTTAATAGGTTCACTTGCCTCAATTGGTGGAGTTGATGTTACGGTGCAGTTTTTGCAAGACATCCCAGGGTTTTTGAATGGCTTTGCACAAACCACACCAGTAATTGACCCTGAAACAGGCTTGCAGCAATCCGTTGGTCTAACGCCACAATTTGGTGAGCCAACAGAATTTGGAGTTATAACAATTGTGTCTACGCTTGCCTGGGGGCTTGGCTACTTCGGCATGCCACAAGTTCTTGTTCGCTTTTTAGGCATAAGAAGTGCCAAAGAGGTGCGCCAATCACGCAGGATAGCCATCATCTGGGTTGTAATTTCTATGCTGTGCGCACTTGGCATCGGTTTTATTGGCAGGGCAATGCTTCCCGTTTACTTTGGCACTAACGCTGCAGCTGAAAACGTGTTCATTGTTATAGCACAGCTAATTTTGCCAGCGTTTATGTGTGGCGTTGTTGTTTCAGGCATTTTGGCAGCTTCAATGTCTTCGGCATCTTCCTACCTTCTTATTACAGGCTCTTCTGTTGCAGAAAACATTTACCGTGGTGTGTTCAAAAAAAGTGCAAGCGACAAAGAGGTTATGGTTGTCTCGCGCATAACGCTTGCAGTTGTTTTAGTCATTGGCATTTTAATTGCAATTGACGAAAACTCAATTATTTTCCGAGTTGTGTCTTATGCATGGGCTGGGCTTGGCGCATCGTTTGGGCCTTTAATGCTTTGCAGCCTGTATTGGCGTCGCATTAACAAGCAAGGCGC
>CAYVDR010000033.1:7674-11085 GCA_964450625.1 uncultured Senegalimassilia sp. | reverse complement strand
TCAAACATGTGCTGCATGTCTGTTACAGCAGCTGTTGAGAAGTTGGCAAGGTTAATTTCGCCGAGTTTTGCACAGCCCTGGAACATGTACGACATGTCAGTTACTTTGTTGGTAACAAGTGCGCTTGACACAGTAAAGTCAACAAGTGCACTGCAGCCAGAGAACAAGTGGCGCATGTTCTCTACGTTTTGCGTATTGAATTTCGATAAGTCAAGCTTGGTCAATTTTTTGCAGTTGTTAAACAAAAACGCCATGTCTGTTACGTTAGAAGTGTCGATGCCACTTGCGGTCATGCCATCAAGTTGTTCTAGGTTTGTGCAGCCGTCAAACATGTGTTCCATGTTCTTTACAGCTGCCGTTGAGAAATTGGAAATGTCTATGCTAGGCAAGCTTGAACAGCCTTCAAACATGTAACCCATGTTTGTGACTTTTGATGTGTCAAGTGCAGCTTTAACCGTGAAGTCAACAAGTGAACTGCAGCCTGAAAACAAGTGATTCATGTTAAGGACATTTGTAGTGGTGAAATTGCTTAAATCCAAATTAGTGATTTTCTCGCAATCATTAAACAAATAAGACATGTCTTTTACATTTGCTGTATTTGCGTTTTCAATGCCTTTAATTTCTGTAAAGTTTAAGCACCCGTCAAACATATGACTCATGTCTTGAACGTTTTCAGTTGAAAACTTTGACAGGTCGATGTCTGGCAGGCTGCTACAACCTGCAAACATGTAAGACATGTCTGTAACTGAATTTGTTTTCATGGCTTCAGATGGGCTAAAACCAGTAAGGCTAGCGCACCCTGCAAACATATGCCCCATGTTTGTAACGGCAGATGTATCAAATGTGTTTTGGCTTAGATCCAAGGAGGTAATGTTTGCGCAATCGTTAAACATGTATGACATATTAGTAACTTTTGCTGTGTTAGCACTTTCAATGCCACTTACTGTTGTGAAGCTTGAACACCCATCAAACATATGGCTCATGTTTTCAACACTTTGTGTTGAAAACTTTGTAAGGTCAATGCCTGGCAGGCTTGTGCAGTCTGCAAACATATAAGACATGTCTGTTACTTTAGAAGTGTCAAGTGCTGTATCGCCATCACCAAATTTAAACGTTGTTAAACTGCTGCATCCTGCAAACAAATGGTTCATGTCCGTTACTTCGCTTGTGTTAATGCCAGATAAGTCTAAATTGTCTAGTTTTGAACAGTTGTTGAAAAGATACTTCATGTTCTGAATTCTAGTATTTTTAAGGCTTGACAACCCATAAATGCCCACTAAAGAAGAACACCCATTAAACATGCCACCTATGTTTGTAACAGCACTTATATCAAATTTAGTTAAATCAATTGCAGTTAAATTGCTGCAGTAACAAAACATATTAGACATGTCTGTAACCTTGCTTGTATTAAGCTTTTCGTCGCTTGCGAGTTTAAAATCAGATAACTTCGTGCAACCTGCAAATACACTCGACATATTTGTAACAGATGATGTGTCAAAACCTGACAAATCAAGCTCTTTAAGTTCTGGACAATCACTGAACATATACGACATATCTTCTAATTTAGGCGTATTAAGTTTACCTATGTCGTAAATGTTGTTTAAGCTTGAACAACTCGAGAACATTCCTTTTGCATTTTTTAGCGAGTCACCCTTAAAGTGCGAAGCATCTATTGAAGATAAGTTTTTGCACCCACTAAACATGTAAGACATATCCTCAACAAGGGAAGTATCAAAAACTTTTGTATCTGAAGAATCCAAACGCAAATTTATTAAGCTTGTGCAACCTTTAAACATGCTTGCCATGCTTGTAACCTTGCTTGTGTCAAACCCTGTAAATTTCGCTTCCATTAAAGATTCGCAATTCAAAAACATTTCAGCCATGTTTGTTACTGCACTTGTGTCAAGATTGCTTAAACCCGTTATTGCTGTTAAGCCAGTGCAGCCGCTAAACATTCCAGACATGTCAGTTAAAGCGGTAGTACCTGAAATGCCTGTTAAATCCAGTGCCTCCGCACTAGAAGCAACTTCCGTGCAACCCTTAAACATGTTTGCTGTTGTCTTTAAGCTTGGCACGTTAAAGCCGCTTAATTTAACATTTCTTAATTTACTGCAGGATTCAAACATTGACGACGCATTTTCCAAGGCAATAGTTGTGGCACTAGTGTTTTCAATAGACACAGTCGTTAAATTTTCGCAGTTTTTGAACATGTCCTGCATGCTAACAACCTTAGAAATGTCAATGGAGGTTAACTCAACACTGCCCAGGCCGCACTCCATAAACATTCCCCGCATGTCAGTTACATCAGTCGCATTAACTTTGTCTAAGTTGTTAATTGCTTTTAGATTCGTAAAACCCTTGCCTGCCGAATTAGAAGAAAATAAATAGGATGAATCAGCTGGCAGGGATGGATACGCACCATCGCATGCATAATAGACATCATACTTGTGTTTCGAGCCATCCACACTATTCGCCCATGCAAGCACATTTTTTGAGCCATTTACCCCAGCTGTCCATTGTTTGTCGGCGCCCGTATAACCCGAAATGTCGTTTGTAAATGTTATTGACACTATCTCTTGTTTTGCATTAGTAAAAGAGGACATAAGATAAATTGAACCGTCATCATTCTTGCCTAAAGTGGCACCCTTAGTACCAGTTTCATCAAGTGCGACGTTCTTATTAGTCGTGCTTAGTGAATATGCGTTATCACTAGATGCTAGCCCTTCTGTCTGATTTACGCTTTCTGCTGCATTAGCACCTTGCACATTACTGGCAATGTCGCCAGCATTGTTTTTACCAGCCATCTCGCTCTCTTGTGAAGCTGAAACATTTTCGTTAACATTTTCATTGGAATTTTCGGCAGAAACAGCTCCCTGATTTCCTTGGGTGTTTTCATTTCCAGCTGCAATTTCACTTGATGCTGCGCTTTGAGCATAACTTTGTTGTTTGCTTAAGGGTGTAAAACCAATAACAAGCGCAACTGCTAGCAAGCAGCGCATTGCCACATTTAAGATTTTGTTGCCAAATTTGTTGTTTTGTTTGGCAGTTTGATTTTTTGCAAAAGCCATAATTAGTAACCTTTCTTTACTTTAAACTTTTAACATTATTCCACACATTTGAATAAATTGCGGCATAAAATTATACTACTAATTGACTGAATGTAAGACAAATCCCACTTAATTTAACAAAGATATAATAGCAACTCATTGAAATTATTTAAACCTAAACTCCACCAAAAGCTGCTGCCATACAAACCACCCTTCTCATAATTGCTAGGATTAAAAAAGGGCTTGCTTATTGCTTTAAATTTAGCACAAGTGCGCAAAAGAACAATTTTAAAGAAGCAATTTTGACTATGATGCTGCTTATATGGTTGATTGATTAAGCTGGGGGTTTATCCAAATAGAGGAA
>CAYVDR010000033.1:6122-7574 GCA_964450625.1 uncultured Senegalimassilia sp. | reverse complement strand
AAATAGAGGAAATTTGCTTAGCAATTTAGAGGAAAGTGAACGGGTTTTTTACATTAAAAAATTCGGGGGCTTACTAGTTGAACCTACAGCAAACAACTGCTTAACGCTTAAATTATTTTCTAAAGCGTTCTGTAAAATTTGCTTTTGGCGCTGCTTAATCATTGTTAGGTAAAATTCTTTTCTGATGTTTGTGATAGGGCAGCTGTTTATAATGTTTTCAATTTTTGAATAGTCAATTCGTTCACTAATTTTGATTAAGCTTTTAATGCAGTCTTTATTGTCTGTTTCTTCTAGAAATTCTTGGTAGCAAATTTTCTTATCGTTCAATTTAATCGCTGAAGTTGGGAACACCTTTATGCGCTGTTCTATTTCAGTTTTGCTGCTAATTATGTTTGCAAGATCTTTGTCCTGCAAGCGTGGGTACAAGCACGACCCACAATCAAAAACAGGCGCAAATTTCGTTTCCCTAGTTACAGGATTGACCAAAAACCCCCAGTTGCCGTTATGCCTGTCAAAACTACCAAGCAAAGCATCACAAATAAACATGTCCCAAAACCGTGCAGTAACAACTTCTGATGAAACAATTTCTTGTTCTTGAATTGCCTTTAAAATTTCAGACAATTCAAGAGATGAGCCATTAAACGTTGAAATGCAAGAGTTTGCAATTCCAATAAAATTTCTTAGCAGAAAACCATTCTGCTCAAAATCTTTGCAAGCAACAACCAAATAGTTCTTGTTGTTAATTGTATAGTTTGCCAGAAATGTTTTCTGCGCGTCAACACCAAGCGAATTAAAAATAGAGCAAGCAATATGTTCAGAGATTGATGAATTGAAAGCAACACCCTTTTTAGCGGCGTTAAATTTGACCATGTAGCGTTCGTTATTGTAAATTACTGAAAGCTTTTTGCCATTAGCACCATCGTAAGTTTTCAGCTTATCAACTTGTGAATTAGTTAAATCAACCATAAATTTAGCCCTTACAACCCAGAGAAACAGCTGGGAATGTGCCTGGCATGTTCTTTTGAAATTTCATAGTCAACGCCTGTGCTGTTAATTGATCCTAGCTGCATTCAGCATCTGAGGAACAGTATTCCACCAAGTTTTTCAATTCTTTAATTGCCTGTTGTTTTGTGTTCGCATACACAGACAAGGACGGCATATTTTTTAGATAAGCAATGTAGGCATTGTCTTCACCAGAATATTGCACTTCATAGGCAAAATCGTTCGTTGTCATTTTATGAACTCCCCTTTTATTAAGAGTGCTACAAAAAGCAAATTACCAGGCATTAGAATAAAAAAAGGTGGCTAAACGGCTCTATTCGAAATTTTGTCGCTGTTATTACAAGTTAAAACTTTGCTAGTAATGCTAAAGAATAAGCATTAAAAATTCCCCTTTTTCGCGCATGGGAATAGTTCGGCACTTGAACCATGCGTCCACCTTTTTATTCGATT
>CAYVDR010000033.1:0-6022 GCA_964450625.1 uncultured Senegalimassilia sp. | reverse complement strand
ACTTACGTAATAAGCTTTGACCTCTCAACAAATTCAACGAATAAATCGGTAGCTTTTACAAGAACTGGACGCAAAATGCCCAGTACAATGAAGGGCAGCACGAAGCAAAGCTCAAGTGCAATACTTACCCAAAAATCGTTGTTGTACACGCCAAATTGTGCTGCACGCATTGCATTTATTACGTGAGTTGCTGGCATAAAAGGGTTAATGAACTCAAAAGCACTTGGCAAAAGTTGCAGCGGAAAGCTTCCCCCACCTGCGGTTATTTGCAAAATTAGTATGAGAACTGCAATGGCTTTACCAAGATTTGCAAAAAGCGAGACCAAAGTGTAAATAATAAAGCCAAATACCAAGCTGCCAACCCAACATGCAAGCATGTACAGCATGGGGTTTTCAACTTGTATGCCTAAAAATAAAATGTTGCCTAGCCCTAGCACCGTGGACTGCATTAGCAAAACCACAGCCATAACGCCAAAGCGACCGAAGAAAAGCTGGTGTGACTTGGGGTTTTTAAGCTTAGCCTGTGCGCGCTTTGAAACCTGCGCGCTTAGCAGCACTAATGCCAAAAGTGCACCAACCCAAAGTGCAAGCGATGTGTAAAGCGGAGCCATGGCAGAGCCAAAATCGTTAGCAGCAAACACAGCAACGCGCTGTGTTGCAACAGGGGTAGCAAGCGCTTGAGCAAGCACTTGCGGGTTATTGGTGATTATGCTTTTTATCTCGTTGATATCTGCATTATTAACAGCATTGTTTATGCTGCTAGCCAGCGAATTTAGCGTGTTGGCTGCCTGTTCAATTTTTTGTGCTGTGCCGCTTATGTTTGATGCTGCACTGCCAAGTTTGCCAGATGCAGCATTTGCGCCACTTTGCAAATTTGCAGTTGCAGCATCAATGTTTTGAGAGCGTGAATCAATTTTATCAACAGCTGTTTTCACCGACGTGACTAAACCATCAATTGAAGGCGCTAAATTTGTTTCATAGTCTGTCTTAAGTTGTGCAATGCTTTCTTTAGCACTAGAAATTTTGCTTTGTATGTTTCCTATTTTTTCCTTAAAAGCCCCCGTTTCACCATCAATTTTATCGGCTGAACTGTTTAGGGCAACCTGCAAGCTTTGCAGCTTTTCAATTGTCTTGCTCACGTGGTTAATTGATGTGTTAAGTGCCTTTGTGTGCTGTTCGGGCAAAGCATCACGCAAGCCTTCAAGCGAGGTTTTAATGTTTTGGTAGGAATTAATGTTGTCCTGCACAAAAGCTGCCTGTGTGCGTAAAGTCGCAGAATTGTTAGCAGACAAATTATCTGCAGTAGAAAATGCATTGTTTACAGGCTGCGCCAAGCTAGCATACGCACTTACACTTTGTTCAATGGCACTGGAAAGTGCACCATTCGTGCTTTCAAGTGCAACTTGGGCAGACTGCATGTCGCCTTCACTTGATGATGTACTAGCTTTTGTAGAGTCCAGGCTTGCTTTAGCTTGACCTAAAAGCGTATTGGAACTGTTAACGAGGCTTTGAGCTGCACTAGTAAGACTTGAATATGCATTTAGCACTTCTTTTGCATTAGTCAATTCGTTTGCCGTGCGTGTAAGAATATTTGACAGGTTTTCAGCATACTGTGCGGCATTTGCACCATTAGTTGCAGTGGAAAGGTTATCTAGCACACCTAATACAACATCGGAAAGCGTTTCGGCAAACGTGGTGTTAATTTGAGTTGACACCTGAGTGGACGCTTGGTCGGTAACGCGCGGAGCAATGGCGTTTTTCTTTTCGTTTTCGTAGTAAATTATTTCAGCTTGGTTAGCGTTTGAAGAATAAAAACTTAGCATGTTTTCGCTAAAGTTTTCAGGTATTACAATGGCTGCATAATACTTGCCAGAACTTGCCCCATCAAGGGCATCGTCCTTACTTGTAAACACCCAGTGTATTTGGTCGTTTGCACGAAGAGCAGACTCAACAGTTGACCCAACGTTCATGCGGGTTGGCAGCAAGTCATCTTTGTAGCCAGCATCGCAATTTGCAACCGCAACTTCAAGCTGGCCAGTGTTATTAAAAACATCCCAACAAGCAATAACGTTATACCACGTGAAAATGGATGGCAGAAAAACAAGACCAAGCACAATAATGGTTGTAATAACATTGCCAAACAAATGCTTTATATCATAGCAAAAAAGCTTTAGGGCATTTTTCATTTCTGCCCCCTTGCCTTAAGTTTTTGCCCTATGACCTCGCGAATTTCTGCTTCAGACATCTCGTCAATTTCACCTTGGGCTTTAATGTTGTAGCGAACGTATTCAACAACAATAAGAAACGCCATAATTGCAATTAGCCAAACAAGCCAAATTGTCAAAAGCCCAACCTTGTTTGTTACATTAGTTGCAAAAAGTAATACGGCGGCAGCAGGCACCAAGATGCCAACTACAAGTGCACCACGCTTTAAAAACGGGTATGCAAACATAAATCGCTTTTGGCTTTGAATTTGCTTTGCATGAAATTCCTTATGGTTAGAAAGCAATTTTAGAAGCTGGCTTGCGCGCAAGCGACGCTTTGGCACAAGTGCATCTTCACCATTCAGTAAATCGCTTTCGGCAACTTGGTGCGCAAACAGGCGATTTAAGTTTGTAAGGCGCGGGCGCACGAACAAGCCAAACGCAAGCATTACAGCGGCAATTAGCCCAAGCGTGCCCATGTACTGGGCATATTGTGCGCCATAGAAACCGCCTATAGTTTCGCGAAGCGCATTAATGCCATATGTGAACGGGAAAAACGGGTAAACAGCGCGGAAGAAGCTGTCGGTCATTTCAACTGGGTAAAGCCCCGTGCCACCTGGAATTTGCACAAACACCAAAATGATGCAAAGCCCAATGCCAATGTGTTGCATAGAAGCTGAAAGCGTGTATGTAATGCACAAATAAGTAAGCGACAGCGCAATTGCAGTTAAATAAAATGTCAAAACATCCACAGTTTGCACGCCTAAGTACAAGCAACCCGCAACGCATACACAAGCTTGCAAGGCAGACAGTATGGCAAAGAACAAAAATCGCGCAAGAAAGCCCTGCACAACCGTAAGGTTTTCCACTCGCTCATTGTCAACTTCAAGTTTTAATATTACGCAGAGCATTATTGTGCCAATCCATAAGCTTAAGCTAATGAACAATGGCGCCATGGCACTGCCATACGCATTAAGTGGGTACAGCTTTTCAGTTGTGACTTTAGCAGGCGATGCCATAAATTCCGCAAGCTTAGCAGAATCAATTTTGCCACTTGATACTAAATTTGAGATTGCCGACGATGTGCTAATGGCAGAAACATTATTAGCAGCCGTGTTAAGAGTTTGCTCAAGCCTACCTAAAATGCCATCAGTTTGCGAAATGGCTGTTTGTGCAGCATCTAATGTTGCATCTAGTTGGTCAAGGACAGCAGATGTTTCGTCAATCAAAGTGCCCTGTGCTGCCACCTGCGCTTTTAGAGTTGTAGCAAGTGCTCCCGCCTTAGAGGTAGCAATGCTTGCATTTGGAAGCGTATTTGTAAACAAATGCCCGCTAAATGCAGACGCCGCATCTATTGTTGTTTGTGCTGCTGTATTTATGCTGTTAGATGCATCGCTTACGGCAGTTACACTTTGCTCAACACTGCCGCTAACCGCCTGCAAGTTGTCAAGCGTTGTTTGCGCTTTGCTGCTTTCGTAATTCAGGTTATCCACTGCATCTTGCAACTGCTGCTTGGCGTCTGTGCCCTCTGGCAGTGCATCAACAATTGCTTGCAGGGTTTCTGTTGTGTCTAGCGCAACATCTAAAGTGCCTTGCGCACGCATCAATGCTGCGTCTGCACTTGATTGTGCCTTCGTTACTGCACTAGTTAGGCTTGCGGCATTCGCATTAGAATTGCTTGCTGCTTGAGAAAGCTCCAAAGTTCCACCCGCCACAGTTTGCGGTGCCTGTTCAGAAAAGCTAGAAATTTCGCCTTCTAATGCGTTTGATAAATCGCTTACCTGTTGCAATGTGTTTTGCAAATACGCCGCGTCACTTCGCACTGTGTTTAACTTGTCTTTTGATGCCTTAACTTTTTCTTGCGAAGTGCTTGTGGCATCGCGCACGCTTGCAAGGTCACTACGCGCGCTGCTAACCTGTGCTTTTGCATTATTTAGTTTGGCTGCTGCACTTGTTTGTGCGCTTTCAACGCCGCCGGTTGCTTCAGCAATTTTCTCTTGCAACACATCGCTTACAGTTTGGGTAACTTGTGCTGTGAACTGGGAATTTATTGTGGTGTCTAATGTTGATGAGCCAACATCGGTGACCTTTGGCGAAACTGGGTTTACTTTTTCATTGACATAATATTGAATTGTTGGTTGGTCGAAATTTTCCGAAAGGATTGTAAATAAGTTCTCAGTAAAGTTTTCTGGGATTATAAATGCAGCATATGCACTACCTGAGTTTACTTGCTCCATCGCATCATCGTAAGTTGTAAACACCCACTTAAGCTGCGTGTTTTCATACAAGGTACTTTCAATTTGCTCGCCTATGTTCATGGAGCCTATTAAGTTGTTGCTAGCCCCTGTGTCCTCGTTAACAATACAAACGCGCATGTTAGAGGTGTTGTCGTATGGGTTCCAAAACCCAACAACGTTAAACCACGTGTAAGTTGAAGGCAGCACAATAAGCACAAGCACAACAATAAGAGCTGCTGGTGCTTTTAGAAGGCGAAGAAAATCGCGCTTTAAAACTTTTAGAATGTTTAACATTTAAACAGGCTTAACGTTGGCAAATTTCAGAGCTAAACAAAAAGCCCTTCACTGCATAGGCACAGATGAAAGGCTTAACCAACAAGCTATGAAAAAGTTCGTTAGTCGGTAACAATAACCTCACGGCTTTTGTAGTAGCCACAATTTGGGCAAACGTAGTGTGGAAGTTTCACTTCGCCACATTGTGGGCATGTGCTGCGTGAAGGTGCAGAAATTTTGTCATTTGAGCTTCTGCGAGAATGTGTGCGTGCACGCCCCATTTTCTGTTTAGGTACTGCCATTGTTAAACTCCTTGTGTTCCATGCGGCAAATAAAGCCGCCAAAAATTGCTTACTGTTTAAAAACGCAAGTGGGAATAGTAGCAAACGCTGCGTGTACATTCAACAATTAACACAGCTACCAAACAAATTCGCACTTAAAGCGCATAATTTTGGACGCTCTAAACTGCTATAATCCCAACCAAACTATAAAGGAAGGGCGTACGCACATGAACAGCCTGTTTATTCAAAAAATTTTGCTAGACTTCAGCAGCATTCAAAGCAATAGCTACCTGCACAAAATAGAGCCATTAGCAAATTTAGATGAGCTCACCTTTTCAAAAAATGTCACATACTTTGTTGGCGAAAATGGCACGGGAAAATCGACACTTTTAGAAGCTATAGCAATTGCGCAGGGTTTTAACCCAGAAGGCGGCACTAAAAATTATGCATTCTCCACACGCGACAGCCACTCTGAGCTTTCCGAACACATAAAACTGCTGCGTGGAATTTACAAAGAAAGCTGGGGGTATTTTTTACGTGCTGAAAGCTTTTACAACGTGGCTTCGCAAGAAGAGAAATACAACTCTGGCAGGTATGCATACTTGTCACACAAATATCATTCAAAGTCGCACGGGGAAAGCTTTTTAGCTGTGCTGCAAGACAACTTGCAGGCAAATAGCTTATACATTTTCGACGAGCCCGAGGCAGCTTTGTCACCAACACGCCAGCTTACACTTTTGCTTGAAATTCACAAGTATGCAAATAAAGGTGCACAGTTCATTATTGCAACGCACTCACCCATTTTACTTGCACTGCCAAATGCTTGTATATTTAACTTCGATGACGGAGTTGTTAAACAATGCAGCTATAAAGACACAAGCTCATACCAAATAACTGAAATGTTTATTAACAGCCGCGAATCCGTATTAAAAGAATTATTTGAAAACTAACCTTACCGCCAAGCACAAAAAGCGCCAGCAAAAATGCTGGCGCATAAAGGAGAACATGTAAGTTAATTTAAAAGGGT
>CAYVDR010000032.1:0-11197 GCA_964450625.1 uncultured Senegalimassilia sp. | reverse complement strand
GGCAAAACTGGTTTGTGGCAGCGCGAGGAATAAAATTCACGTTATTGAACAGCAGGTTTTCAAATGGGTTTTGATGAGATAATTAAGGAATTGCTTAATATTGTAAGAAAATTTAGAGGGGTTAAAAAGGTAATTTTGTTTGGCTCATTTGCAAAAAATACTCAAACAAAAACTAGCGATATAGACATTGCAATATCTGGTGAGTTTGATTACTTTGAGTTGCTCGACGCTATTAAAAGCAACATTAATACGTTAAGGCAGTTCGATATAATAAATTACGATGAAATTTGCAGTAGTAATTTAAAAAGGGAAATTGATGAGCATGGAAAATTATTGTACAGTAAGGTTTAAAGAATTTAAGCGTGAACTGGCAGAATTGCAACGAGGCAGAACACTAAATTATGCTGATGAGACCTTTATTTTAAAGGGAATAGCAAAAAGCTTTGAATTGCTTTTTGATTTATCGTGGAAAACCATGAAGGACATTCTCAAGAATTATTTCGGTGTTGAGAACTATTCAGTTGGTTCACCTAGGGAAAATTTAGAACAAGCTTTTAAAATGGGGTTAATTAAAGACGATGCAACATGGTTAGCCATGTTAAAAGACAGAAATTTTTTAGCTCGCGACTACGATGAAGCAATAGCCAGGGCTAAAGTTGAATTAATTGTTAACGATTATTTTTTGAAGTTTAAAGAATTTGAAGCTGTGGCAGAGGAACTTTTCAAAACAAAAAAGCCGCTGTGATAAACGGTTTATTGCGTTTCACAAAATTTAATGTCCGATGAAGTATGACTGTTACTTTTTTGGCAATATGTATTTTTTGCAAGTATGGGCACGCCCGAGTGCGTGGCGTTTGACACGCTAGTGTTTCAAGGGTAAAGTGCGCACTTGCGCTTTAAGGCTTGCAGTGCTTTTGTGCGCCAATTTAACACGTTGGCAGGGCAAAATACATTCAGGTTTTCTTTGCTTAAGCGCATGCATTTTGGTTGCACAGAAGTTTTTTGAAGTACAGGCAAAAGCTTTTTGCAAGCAGGGCATTTGCTAAGCAAAACTAAAGGCGTAAAACGTTCTATAATCGGTTTAGTAAAGGAGTTCATTTTGCCTACCATAAACCAGCTGGTACGCAAGGGTCGCAAATCGGCTGTTGCAAAAAGAAAGACACCAGCACTAAAGGGCAACCCTCAAAAACGCGGTGTTTGCACTCGTGTTTACACAACAACACCTAAAAAGCCTAACTCGGCTTTGCGTAAGGTTTGTCGTGTTCGCCTTGTAAATGGCATGGAAGTTACAGCCTACATTCCAGGCATTGGCCACAACCTCCAAGAGCACTCCATGGTGCTTATTCGTGGCGGTCGTGTAAAAGACCTTCCAGGTGTGCGTTATAAAGTTATTCGTGCTGCTCTTGACTGTGCTGCTGTTGACAACCGCAAGCAGGCAAGAAGCCGCTATGGTGCAAAGCGCCCAAAGTAAGTAAATTGTTAAGTCGCACGGGTTGCAAATGTGCAGCCTAATGGGTTTTAAAGCAACCCCGAAGTGCGCAGAGAAAAAGGAGTTTAAATGCCGCGTCGTGCAGCAGCCGTCCGTCGTGAAGTGAAACCGGACGCAGTTTACAACAGCCAACTGGTAACACAGTTGATTAACAAAATTTTATTGAGTGGCAAAAAGTCAGTTGCCGAGCGCATTGTTTACGGTGCGTTTGACCAAGTTGCTGAAAAAACTGGCGAAGATGCCATGAAAGTTTTCAAACAGGCAATGGACAACGTTCGCCCAACGCTTGAGGTTAAACCAAAGCGTGTTGGTGGCGCAACGTACCAGGTGCCACATGAGGTTAACCCTCGTCGTGCAACAACACTGGCAATTCGCTGGATTGTTGATTTTTCACGCAAGCGCAAAGAACACACAATGATTGAGCGCTTGGCAGCAGAAATTATTGATGCCTCAAACAACACTGGCGCTTCAATTAAGCGCCGCGAAGACGTGTTCAAAATGGCAGAAGCAAACCGTGCATTTGCACATTACCGTTTCTAGGGCAGGGCTGAATTATGGCTAAAGAAGATTTAAATCTAACACGTAACTTTGGCATCATGGCTCACATTGATGCTGGTAAAACCACAACTACAGAGCGCATTCTTTACTACACTGGCAAAACTCACAAAATTGGTGAGGTTCATGACGGTGCAGCCACAATGGACTGGATGGCACAAGAGCAAGAGCGCGGCGTAACAATTACAGCTGCTGCTACAACTTGCTTCTGGAAAAAAGACGGCAAGTCCTACCGCTTCCAAATCATCGACACGCCTGGCCACGTTGACTTCACAGCAGAGGTTGAGCGTTCGCTTCGCGTGCTTGACGGCACAGTGGCAGTGTTCGACGCTGTTGCTGGCGTGCAGCCACAGTCAGAAACTGTTTGGCGCCAAGCCGAGCGCTATGGCGTGCCTCGCATTGCATTCATCAATAAATACGACCGTGTGGGTGCTGACTTCTTGCATGCAATTGACACCATGAAATCACGCTTGAAAGCAAACGCTTTTGCAGCACAGCTTCCAATGGGTGCAGAAGACAACTTCTGGGGCGTTATCGATCTTGTAACCATGACTGCTTGGGACTTTAAGGCTGATGACAAAGGCATGACATACCCTGAGCCAATGGATGCAATCCCAGATGAATTCAAAGATCAAGCCGACGAATACCGCCAGCTTTTGCTAGAGGCAGCAGCAGATTGCGATGATGAGCTTATGGAAAAAGTGCTCATGGAAGAAGAAATTGGCGTTGATGAACTTAAAGCAGCAATTCGCAAAGGCGTAATTGAGTGCAAAATCAACCCAGTTTTCGTTGGTTCTGCTTACAAGAACAAGGGTGTGCAGGAGCTTTTGGACGCTGTTGTTGATTATTTGCCAGCCCCTGTGGACGTGCCTGCCATTAAGGGTGTTGTTCCAGACTCAGGCGAAGAAGACAGCCGCCCATCCGACCCTAAAGCACCATTTAGTGCACTAGCATTCAAGATTATGACCGACCCATTTGTGGGCAAGCTAACTTATTTGCGTGTGTATTCAGGGCATTTGGATTCTGGCTCTTACGTTGTTAACGCAACGAAAGACAAAAAAGAACGCATTGGTCGCTTGCTGCAAATGCACTCCAATCAGCGCGTTGACATTGATGCATGCTCGGCTGGCGACATCGTGGCAGTTGTAGGTTTGAAAAACACCACAACGGGTGACACTTTGTGCTCCGACGATGCTCCAATTATTTTGGAGTCCATGGAATTTGCCGACCCTGTTATTGACATTGCTGTTGAGCCTAAAACAAAGGCTGACCAAACAAAAATGGAAATTGCTCTTCAAAAACTTGCAGAGGAAGACCCAACGTTTAGGGTTTCCACAAACCACGAAACTGGGCAAACCATTATTGCTGGCATGGGTGAGCTTCACCTTGAAATTATTATCGACAGGCTTCTTCGCGAATTTAAAGTTGAAGCAAACGTTGGTAAACCACAGGTTGCTTACCGTGAACGCCCAGGTCATGAGGTTATGAATGCTGAAGGCAAGTTTGTTCGCCAAAGTGGTGGTCGTGGGCAATATGGTCATGCAATCATTAACATGTACCCACAAGAGCCTGGTAAAGGCTATGAATTTGAAAACAAAATTGTTGGTGGCGTAATTCCAAAGGAATACATCCCTTCAGTTGACAAAGGCATTCGCGAGGCAATTAACAGTGGCGTTTTGGCAGGCTACCCTGTTGAGGACGTTAAGGTTGAACTAATTGATGGCTCTTACCACGAGGTTGACTCATCTGAAGCTGCATTTAAAGTTGCAGGTTCTATGGCAATTAAAGATGCTCTTCGCAAGTCCGACCCTGTAATTTTGGAACCTGTTATGGCAGTTGAGGTTGAAACACCTGACGAATATACAGGTTTTGTTATGGGCGACATTCCATCACGCCGCGGCATAATTGTTGGGCAGGAGCAACGCAGTGGTGCAGTTGTAATTTCTGCAAAGGTGCCTTTGGGCATGATGTTTGGTTACGCAACTGAACTTCGAAGTGGCACGCAGGGCAGGGCAACTTACACGATGCAGTTTGCATCTTATGAGCCTGTGCCAAAAAGCGTTATGGAAGAAATTGTAAGCAAAGCCGGCGGCAAAGCCTAAAAGTGTGGCCGCATAGAAGCTAACGGAGGAAATAAAGTGGCAAATCAAAAGATTCGCATCCGTTTAAAAGGCTATGACCATGAGATTGTGGACCAGTCCACAAAGCTTATTGTTGATACTGCCAAAAAAACGGGCGCAAAAGTTTCAGGTCCAATTCCATTGCCAACGGAGCGCAATTTGTTTACCGTTGTTAAAGGGCCGCACGTTAACAAAGATTCTCGCGAGCAGTTTGAAATGCGCACACACAAGCGCTTGATTGACATTTTAGAGCCAACTCCAAACACTGTTGACTCTCTAATGCGTCTTGACTTGCCTGCTGGCGTTGACATTGAGATTAAACTGTAAGGGGGTGCTGGGTTTATGATAAATGCAATTTATGGCAAAAAACTTGGCATGACTCAACTGTTTACAGATGACGACAAACTTGTTGCAGTTACAGTTATTCAGGCTGAACCTAACACAGTTTGCCAAGTTAAAACAAAAGAAACTGATGGCTATGAAGCAGTGCAGCTTGGCTTTGGTGAAATCAAAGAAAAGAAAGTAAACAAGCCAATGGCAGGGCACTTTAAAAAGCAGGGCACAAAACCTGTGAAGTACCTTCGCGAAGTGCGTGTTGAAAATGCTGGCGAACACAAAGTTGGCGACACTCAAAGCGTTTCTGCTTTCAGCGATGTTAAAAATGTTGATGTAACAGCAACTTCAAAGGGTAAAGGCTTTGCTGGCGTTATGAAGCGCCACGGCTTTGCTGGTGGTCCTGGTGGTCACGGTGCTCACTTTCACCGTGCTCCTGGTTCGGTTGGCATGTGCGCCACACCATCGCGCGTGCTAAAAGGCATGCGCATGCCAGGGCATATGGGTTGCGAAACTGTTACAGTGAAAAATCTTAGCGTTATGCGTGTTGACGAAGAGCAAAACTTAATTCTTGTAAAGGGCGCAATCCCTGGTGGCAAGAATGGTATTGTTCGCGTGCGCATGGCTTAAGTTTGAAGTGCTTAAGGAGTATTAGATACCATGACTAAAATTGATATCAAAGATGCCTCGGGCAAAAAGGCAGAAAGTGCAACCTTGCCTGATGAGGTGTTTGGAATTGAACCTAATGTGCATGTAATGCACCAGGTTGTGCGCTCGCAGCGTGCAGCATGGCGAGCTGGCACAAGCAACACGCTAACGCGCGGTCAAGTGCGTGGCGGTGGCAAAAAGCCATGGCGCCAAAAGGGCACAGGTCGTGCACGCCAAGGCACCATTCGTGCACCTCAATGGGCAGGCGGCGGTGTTGTGTTTGGCCCACACCCAAGAAGCTACGAATTCAAGGTTAACAAAAAAGAAGTTAAACTTGCAATGCGCTCTGTGCTGTCAGCAAAAGTTGCCGATGGTCAGTTTAGCGTTGTGGACAGCTTTAAGTTTGAAAAACCTTGTACAAAGGATGCTGCTAAGTTCATTAAAGCTATGGGGTTTGAAAAGGCTCGCACAACTGTTGTTGTTGGCAACGACGACGTTAACACATACCTTTCGTTCCGCAACTTGCAAAATGTAAACGTTTTCCCAGTGTGCCAGGCAAACACATATGAACTTCTTGACAACAAGCAACTTGTGCTTACAAAAGAAGCTCTTACATACATTCAGGAGGTGCTAGCATAAATGAAGGATCCACGTCAAGTTATTATTCGCCCTATTGTTACTGAGCACTCCTATGACTTAATGGACAAAAACGTCTACACGTTTGAGGTTGCAAAGAGCGCGAACAAAATCGAAATTCGCCAAGCTGTTGAAACCATTTTTAATGTGAGTGTTGTTAACGTGAACACGCTTAATGTTAAACCAAAGCCAAAGCGCGTGCGCTACAAGCAGGGCAAAACTCGCACCTGGAAAAAGGCAATGGTTACACTTGCCGAGGGCGACACTATTGAGTTATTTGGCAACTAAGTAGTTTTTCACAACCACATTAAACATTAGTTTAAAATTATGGGCGCTCCTTTTTTGGAGTGCCCTTTTTTTGTACATTGGGTCTTTTACATTAAATTTGAAATTACAACAATCAAATTACGCAAATTTTCACTCGCTTTTTGCAAAAGACCTTATCGTAAAAATCTTAGGGCTATATAAATGGGTACTCCACTTAATGGGGGTTGGTTCATCGCCATCTTACCATTAAGTTGGATGCCCGCTTTGTAATAAACCATGGGGGTTTAATTGAAGGTCGTAAAGAAGAATTTAGATTCAGGGCGCATTCAGTTTATGTGCACAGCATCAAGCGAAGACGTTTCAAATGCATTTGATGTTGTAAACACCACATTTTGCCAGCGCAACTCCATTGCAGTAGCTGAAGGGCAAACGCCTGCTGAGGCTGCAAAAAAAGCACGTGGCATTGAAAACTTAGATGAACTTACCGCAAACAATGCGCTGGATTGCTTGGTGTCGCTAGCTGTTGACACATCGGGCATTTACCCAGCTTTCCCACCAAAACCTGTTACAAGCGAAAAACTTGAACGCAGTAAACCATTTGAGTTTACGCTGCAAGTTTTGCCTAAGCCTGAATTTGAACTTACATCTTATGAACCCGTAACAGTAACTGTGCCACCTTTTGAAATTGACAGCGCAATGGTTGATGCAGAGCTTAAGAGCTTGGCAGAAAATTATGCAACGTTTAAGCCTTGTATGTCACACCCAATTGGAAAGCAAGATTGTGCGCTTCTTGCAATTGAGGCCAACCAAGCTGGCAAGCGTGTTGACAATTTATGCACGCCAGGGCGCACGTATGTTATGGGCATGAATTTAATGCCTAAGGAATTTGAAGAACATCTTCTTGGCATGGAGGAAGGCGACACTAAAGAGTTCTCGTTTTCTGTTGGTGCTGAAGGTGGGCAGCAGCCGTTTAACGTTAAAGTTACAGTAAAACAGCTTCAGGAAAAGGTTGTTCCTGAAATTACAGACGAATGGGTTGCCAAGCAAATGCCCACAATTAAAACTGCAAAAGCACTTCGTGAAAATATAGAACAGCACATGAAAAAGACCGCAAGTGGGCAATACGAGGAAATGAAAATGAGTGCTGCAGCGCAAGAATTGTGCAAGCGCTTTAACGGTAAAATTTCCGATGAAATTTACGATGCAATGCGCAATTCGCTTATGGAAAACGCACGTGCTTCTGCCGCACAGCAAGGTGTGCCGTTCGAGAAACTCATGCAAGACCAAGGTGGCGAAAAAGCCTTTTTAATGCAGCTTATGATGCAAGCACGCCAAATGCTTGTTGGTGGCTACACGCTTGATGCGCTGTACAGGCACGAGAACATGACGCTAACAGAAGATGACATTTTGGCAGCGTGCCGCACAATAAACCCAAGTGATGCTTCTGCTGTGCGCCAAAGCATGGAAAAGAGCGGGCAAGGTTTTGTTCTACGCGAAACAGCACAGCGCTTAAAAGCAAACGTTTGGCTGCTTAACCATGCTAACTTTATTGAGAAAGCGCCACAGCCAAAGCAAGCGAAACAAAATTCAACCAATTAACAGGAGACTTTTGTATGGGTAAACGTGGTTTTACTATTAAGCGTGGTGCAAAACGCCAACAGAGCGACTCGCACATTGGCCTTACCGAAGCATTTGCGCCAGTTGGTGAAAATGGCAATGATGTTATTGATGCCGATGGTCAAGCCATTGGTTTAACCCAGGCTTTTGAGCCTGTGTCAGGCGGTGCACACGCAGCGCATGCAACAAACCCTAACAATGTGGGTGACACTGCAAAGCATGGCGAAGGCACCCCATATGACAGCGAAAGCGTTGAAGTTAATGAATTAGCTGAAGAAGGTGCTGTTGTTCCTGCAAGCGACGGTGGTTCAAAGCATGGCTCGAGCAAAAACAAAAATAAAAAGAAAAAGGAAAAACCAATTCGAAGCCGCCGTTCAAGGCGTGCAAGGCGCATTTTAATTGTTGTTATCATTCTTTTAATTCTGTTGATTGCAGGGCTTGCTTATTTTGGTTACCAACTTTATTCCGAAAGTCAGCGTGCCATGGTGCAGCAAACCCAAACACAGCAGCAGTCCACAGACACTGGCAGCTTGTCACAAAGTGCAAGCGGCAAAGACGCTTCAAGTGCAACTACAACAAAGAAAACCGAAGTGCCAAACATCGTTTCTGTTTTAGGCAAAACACAGGAAGAATCCGTTACCACATTGGCTCATGGCGCCACCGTTACATCTAGCAAAGATGTTAACGAGGAGGGTAATTCCGTTAAGAAAAACGTTACAGTCGCCCTAACAGCTGAGCCTGCCGACAGCCGCTCTGGCACACCAACGGTTTATTTGGGGCTTAACGAGGAAGGCAAGGTAATTCAAGTTGGTTACTCTGCGGCAACAGCCTCACTTGGCTATGGTTCTTTAAGTTTTGTGGATGCCGTGAAAAACGAACATGTTGTTGAAAAGACGTTCCAAACAGCAGGCGTGCCGCTTTCGGAAGGTGCTGTTGAGTTGCCAAGTGACAAAGCAAAATATTCGCAATATGCATCGGACGGCACAACGCTTACGAAGGAAACTTGCAGCTTCTCAGGCAGCGTTGATGTAGGTGGCACTTCCCGTAATTGGTCCAGTGTGCTCACGTACGATTATTCAACTGCAAACACTTCGGGTAACTTAGCTGACACCATTCGTCTTATATACATTTACATTAACTCCTAAACTCTGCTAATGCCTTCAAACACTAGTGCAAAAGACGTGCGTTTTGGCGCATGTGCAACTAAAGACTTTGTGCATGCTGCGGAAAAGTTACAGCACACACTTGGTGTAACACTTGGTCCTGCTGGGCACTATGTTGCAATAAATTCTGCCGCTCAAAAACAGCCAATTATCAGCAATGATGGCGCAATTGTGGCTGCGCATGTAAACAGCAGTTGTGCGCAAGAAAACTTGGGGCTTGATGTTTTTAGGCAGGCTGCAATGGCACTTAACAACGCCGCAGGCGATGGCACTACAACAGCCACGCTGCTTGCCGCTTGCATGCTTAAAGCTGGCATGCGCCATGTTGAAGCAGGTTGCAACCCCGTTGAACTTAGGCGCGGCATGCAAGCGGCAGCGGATGCTGTTTGCGCTGCGCTAAAAACTGCATCTGAGCCAGCAAAAACCGAAGAGGTTTTGCGCAGCGTTGCGCTTACGTCTTGCAAAAGTGAACAAATTGCTTGCCTGCTTGCTAAAGCGTTTTTCGAGCTAGGAAGTGGTACAGTTGTGTCTGTTGAAAAAGCCAGTGTGCTTGGTTGTGCGCTTGACTTTAAGCGTGGCATGCTTTTTGACCGTGGCATGATTAGCCCAAAAATGGCTGATAATAACACATTTATGCAAGCAAGTTTGCACCAGCCCTACATTCTTATAACTAACGAAAAACTCTCAGACAATTTTTTAGACATTGTGCCTGTTTTAGATGAGGTTATAAAAACAGCGCACCCCTTGCTTATTATTGCAGATGATGTGCGTGGCATGTCGCTAAGTTCGCTTCTTAAAAACAAACAAGCAAAGCGCCTGCAAGTCGTTGCTGTTAAAGCCCCTCAGGCAGGTAATTTGCGCCTGCCTGAACTTGAGGACATCGCAGCTTTTACAGGTGGGGAAGTGGTGTGCAAGGAAAAGGGCGTTCCACTCTCGCTTGTGCGAAAGCCAATGCTAGGTCGTGCGCAGCGTGTGCAAGTTACGAAAGAGCGCACCATAATTATTGGCGGCAAGGGCAAACAGCAAGCAATAAGTGCTCGAGTTAACGCAATAAACGCACAAGCTCAGCTGCCCAATTCGCCATATGACACAGATGTGTTGCGTGAGCGTGCAGCAAAGCTGGAAGGAAAAATTGCAACGCTTTCAGTTGGTTGTCAAACCGAAAGTGAGTTAAATGAAGTGCGCAGCCGCATACAAGATGCCATGTGTGCTGTTAGAAGTGCAATGAATGAAGGTATTTTGCCTGGCGGTGGCGTTGCGCTGTTGAACGCAGAAAACGCATGCGATAAAGTTGCAACTAAAACGCCAGATGAAGCACGTGGCGCAGAAGTTGTAAAACAAAGCCTCAAACAGCCATTTTTAACGCTGTGCGAAAACGCTGGGCGAAATGCAAAAGCTGAACTTGAACATGTGCGCAGCAAAGAGCCTGGGTTTGGCATAGATTTTAAAACTGGCAAGTATTGCAACATGCTTCACGCAGGCGTTGTGGATGTTGTAAGCGGGCTTCTGGGCGGCGTGCAAGCCGCAGCATCGGTGGCGGGGCTTGCGCTTATGTGCGAATGCACAATTACCAACAAGCAAGACTAAACCTGTGAGTGCACCTAAGCAAAAATTGCTGCTGAGCGTTTCAAAAACAGCACCGGTTTTGCTGTTGCATGGGTTTATGCAGCACGCAAGCACTTGGCAATGCGTTGCGGGCGCTCTTTCAGAAACACGTGATGTTTATGCTCTTGAATTGCCCACAAACCCGTGCGTTGCAAATGTTCTTCATTGGCGGCGTGGCTGCACAAGTGGCGTGCCAATAACGGAAGTGTTTGAGCTGAGTAGCCAAGCAGCAAACTGTGAGAGTGAAGTGGGGGAGCAGGCAGTAAATAACCAATGCACGCTTGACGCAATGTCAAATGCTTGCATGCAGCTTGCAGCCACCCTGCCGCAAAAGCCAATTGTGGTTGGCTATTCAATGGGCGGCAGGGTGGCAGTAAACGCACTAGTAAACAGTGGTGCTGCGCGTTTTGCGCACACGTGCGAAGCATTAGTGCTTGAAAGTGCAGGCCTAGGCCCAGAAAATGAGAGTGCGCAAAAACGCGCAGCTGCAAATTCCAATGCAATTGCAACGAGGTTGCGCACTTGTGCAAGCCTGGCTGCGTTTGTTGACTGGTGGGAAGGTTTGCCACTTTTTCAAACGCAGCAAAGGCTTGCACATGCAGTGCTGCAAAGCGTGCGTGAAGAGCGCCTTAACAACAACGTTGATGTTTTGCTTAATTTGGTAGAAAACGCAGGGCAGCACTGCATGCCCGCGCGAAGCGCGGTCAAGTGCGCCCTGCAAGCGCTTGCAAACAACAATTTCCCCACTTTATACATTGCAGGTG
>CAYVDR010000031.1:0-11214 GCA_964450625.1 uncultured Senegalimassilia sp. | reverse complement strand
TGAAAACTGGTAAGCCGCTCGGGTGCAAGCTTGCCCGCGCCAACTGCTGCACGCACGGCACACCCTGGTTCCGCCTTGTGCGTGCAATTGCGAAACTTACACCCACTAGCAAGTTCATAAACATCGGCAAACGCTGCGTGAAGCCCGCCTTCTGCACCTAAAAGCCCAAGCCCACGAATGCCTGGCATGTCAACAACAAAGCCAGCATTTGGGATTGCAACCATTTCGCGGCTTACAGTTGTGTGACGTCCGCGGCCATCACCTTCGCGCACATTGCCAGTGTCCTGCACGTTTTTGCCAACAAGCTGATTTATTAGGCTTGATTTACCTGCACCCGATTTTCCCACTAAAACAGTTACTGTTGAAGGTGGCATTGCGCGACGAAGCCCGTTTATGCCCTCGCCTGTTTTTGTGCTTGTTGCAAAAACTTGCACGCCTGCTGCCACAAGCAATTTCACGCGTGCAACCGTTTTAGCAGCTTTAGCCTTACTTGGTGCCATGTCTGCTTTAGTTAGCACAACCAACACTTGCGCACCACTTGCATGCGCAATCACAAGTTCGCGCTCTAGGCGGCGCGTGTTTAAGCTTTGCAGCTCGTGGACTACCGCAATGTTGTTGAAGTTGGCAGCGAGCACCTGAATGCGCGTGCCATCAACTGGGTCTTTGCGAACAAGCTTTGTTTTGCGAGGGCGAATGGCACTAATAATGCCCATGTCGTTTTTGTTTGCGTGGGCAACTTCAACAAAATCGCCAATTGTGGCACGCATTTTGTTTTCCTTTACAACTGCAGTTGCGTGCTCGCAGCGCAGAAGTTGCCCACCTTCAAGCTTTACCAGCGGAAAGCCCCTGTCAAGCTTTACCACTTGCCCTAACACAGCAGCCGCTTCAGCCATAAAACTAGCGCTGCCTTTCGCGCAAAACATAGAACACAACCATTAAAGCAAGCCCTAAAATTATTGCCACAACCCCCGGTACAAACGCATCAGCATCAAAAGTGTCGGGCGTTGCTTTGCCTTTTTCGGTAATTGTTACAACTTCTGCATGTATGTCCGATGCGCCTTCATGTTCTGTGCAGGAAAGGTTAAACACGCCACGTACCTGCAGCGTTGAGCCTTTCACCCCATATTGACCAAACGCGTCAATTTTTTCTGCAACATCGTAAGTTGTGTAAACAGAAACCGTTTTTGCATCCGTTGAAGCAAGAGTAACCCAGCAGTGGTCGCCACTTTGGGAATCTGCAATTCTGTCGCCAATTACCTCGCCCACAACTTGCACAGTCTGCTTGTTGTAATACATGTTTGCGCTGGCAAGGTCGTCAATTGATGTGTCGTAAATAAACGAGCTGTCGGGCAACTGCGATGTGTCAACGTTGTTTTCCGACGAGCTTTCACCGGCGGCAAATGCCCAGGTTGGCGCGCACAAACACACCAATGCCAGTGCAATGTTAAGCAACCACTTCACCTGCGCTTCACCCACCTTCTTGGGTAGGCGGACACAACAAACTGCGCAATTAGAGCAAGCAGCGTTACAAACTCCAAACGCCCTGCCCACATTTCAAGCATGTAGAAAAGCTGCAGTGTGGCGGGCATGCCTTGCGCGCAAATGCCAGAGGGCAAGCCGCCATTTGATGCCATGCCAATGGATGTAAAAATTGCTTGTTGCGCGTCGTAGCCATGAGCAATGCCAACAAGCGTGCCAATTGCATACGTTAGCACATACAGCACAAACACTGTCATTGCATCTTTTACGACGCTTGGGGTTAAAATGCGCCTGCCCATGTGCTTGTACGACACAACAACACGCGCCGTGTCGGGCGCTAAAGTTTCTTTCATTGTTGAAATTATTGACTTAGCAATTATTCCCACGCGGCTAAACTTTATGCCACCCGCAGTTGAGCCAGCCCCGCCGCCAACTGCCATAAGCGCTGCTAGAATAAGGAATGCACCCGATGTTAGCGATGTTGTAAGCTGGTTTGTTGTTATGTTTTGAAAGCCAGTTGTTGAAAATGCCGACACAACCATAAACACGCCACGCGTTAACATTGTTGTTAAACTGGAAAATTCAGAACTAGCAGAAACGGAAGCTGTAAACACAAGCGTAAGCACGCAAAGCCACACAACCATGGTTCTTATTTCAAAGTCATCGAAAATGGCACCGCTGTCGCCCTTCCAAAGGCGCGCGTAAAGCACAAAGTTAATGCTGCCAACAATCATTAACAGCATTAGCACAACTTCAATTGAAAACGAATGGTAGTAAAGAATGCTTTGGCTCATTGGCGCAAAACCGCCTGTACAAAAGCCTGAAATTGCAAGCCACACGCCATTTAAAATTGCCCTTGGTGCTTGCATGCCGCACTGCGCACAAATGATTGCAAGAATTGTGCCCGCAAGCAAAATAAACACCAGTGCAAGCTTTGATATAAACCTTGCAGTTTGTACAACATTTGGGACAACGTGCTCGCTGCGACCTTCCGACTGAAGCATGTCGGCTGTGGAGCTTTTGCCAAACAGCCCAAACGAAAACGCCACAACAACTAAGCCTAAGCCGCCAACACAATGCATTACAAAGCGCCACATGTTGTCGGCGTAAGACAGGTGGTCAAGGTCGGAAATAATGCTGGCACCTGTTGTGGTAATGCCCGACACACCGTCAAAAAGCGAGTCCAAAAATGTTTTGTAGTGCCCCGACATGTAAAGCGGAATGGATGCCATAACAGCCAAAACAACCCAAGCAAGCCCCGTTACGGCAAGTGCTTGTTGGCGGTTTAAACGCCCTGGTTGTATGCGCAAAAAACGCAAGAGGGAGCCAACAATTAGTGTGATGCCAATGGCTAAAACATAGTGGCTTGCAGCTTGCCATTCGGAAAACACAACAGCACATGCAAGGGGTATTAAAAGCGTAAACGAAGAAAACAGCACCAAAACACCCAGGTAGTGCCCAATAACGCGAAGGTCGTACAATGTTAAACGTTGCCACATGCCAAAACGCTTTTCAACAGCCCGTTTATGCCAGCCCCATTACAAGGCGGGTCACAACAACAACCGCCCATAAAAAAATAATGAGCACAATGCCGCCAAGCAGCAACGTAAAAAACCCCAAAAACGGCATTTCGATTGAATGGTAAATTTCTCGCAAACTTTTTTTCATTAGGGCTTTATTCTAAATTAGAACACTTAAAACTAAATGTTTATTTCTTAAGAAACAGAAAGCAGCCTTTCCTTTGGTTCGCTACTAGAAAATTCTATGCCACCTAAACGATTCAGTTCCCTGTATTTATTTATTGAATCAATAGAAACAAGTTCCCTTTTACCAAAAAATTTCGTTTTAAGTAAATCGTTTTTAACTAAAGTGTTTATTCTGGTCTGTGAAACTTCAAGCCACTCAGCGGCTTTTGACTTTTCCACGTACTCCATTTGCTTAGCATCTTGTTTGCTTACATTAACACTAACTGGCACAACCTCGGCAACATGTTGCATTTTTGGGGCATTTAAGCTTTCGTGAATTAAGTCGCCCGCCTCTAACTCAAGAATTTCTTTAGCACCTGCAAGTGCGCCTTCCTTAGTTTCAGCACTTGTTGCAGCATCGCCATACTGGGGAATTATTGCTGTCCAGCCATCCTTTTCTTTCAACACAACAACTTCCGCTGTTAACTTCATTTTATTCTCCTTTGCTCCAACCGGCTTGCTTTTTAATGCTTGACCATTCACGCCACGTTGGGTGTTTATTGCCCTGGTCTCTAACTGTTACACGCATTGCACCTTTGCAAAAACGCCTGTGGTCACCTTTGCTTGCCCTTTCACAAAAGCCTTCTTTAAGCAACCTGCGAATAATCTCCCTGTATGCAGGTGGTTGCATATTAACCCCTTTCCCTTATGAAATTTATTCTAGCACAATAACTTACCTTTACCCCTTTAGCATTTCGTTTGCGTGTGCCAGGGAAGCTTCCGTAACGCTGCCAGAGAGCATGCGTGCAATTTCAGCGGGGCGCTCTTTAGCGTCTAGCTTGTGCAATTTTGTTTCTGGCATGCCGCCTTCACCTTCCACTTTTTCGATTAAGTAATGGGCTTTTGCACGAACAGCAACTTGTGCCAAATGTGTTACAACAATAACTTGGTGCGTTTTTGCCAAGCTTTCAATAACGCTTGCAAGCGCATTTGCAACCGCACCGCCAACACCTGCGTCAACTTCATCGAACACCAAAGTGTCCACATTGTCCGCCGCACCCATAACAACCTTTATTGCAAGCATCACGCGGCTAAGCTCGCCACCAGATGCAATGCGCACAAGCGGGCGCGCTTGCATTTGAGCACCCGGGCGAAACAAAAACTCCAGTTCACACGAGCCGTTTGCGCCCCAAGCTTTGCGCTTAAGTGACTTAAACGCGCACTGAAGCTCAGCACCAGACATTTCAAGGCGTGACATTTCTTTGTTTACTGCAGCTGTAAAGCGCGGCGCGGCTTGCTTGCGTGCAGCATCCAATGAATCCGCTGCTTTTGCAAGTGCATCTTCTGCTTTGCGCACAGCGTTTTGTGCTGCTTGTTTGCGCTCACCTGAATTGTTTGCAAGCGAAAGCGTTTCTTTAGCAGCATCCCACGCAGCAAAAACATTTTCCATTGTAGGGCCAAACGAGCGCAATAAGCCTTGAAATGCAGCCATGCGCTGCTGGTCTGCTTCAAGGGCTTGCGGGTCAAACTCAACGCTTTCAAGGTAGGCGCTTGTGCTGCGCGAGACATCTTCCAGCGTAAATGTTGCCTCAACAAGCTGCTGCGCGAAGTTGCCCAGCTGCTCGTCATGTTTTTGCGCATTTTGAAGCGCACTAATTGCGGTGTTTACGCTGTCAAGCGCACCGCCTTCAGCCCCAAGCGCCTCATGCGCTGTGTTTGCAGCAACTGCCAGGCTTTCGGCATTTTCCGCGCGTGCAAGGCGCGCGGCAAGTTCTTCGTACTCACCAGGCTTTGGCGACACCTCTTCTATGCGGTTTAAAGTATAGCGAGCATCTTCCAACTTTGCACTGCTAGCACTTTCAGCTTCCTCAATGCGTGCAAGCTCGCGCGCTGCTTGTTGCGCCTGCGCAAAAGCCTGTTTGTATTCACTAAGCGGTTGCGCTACAGCCTCGCCTGCCCAAGCGTCAAGCATGTGCAGGTGGTTTTGCGTGCGCATAAGTTGCTGCTGTTCATGCTGGCCACATAAATCAATTGACGCACCAATTTCTTCAGCAAGCTGCTTAACACTTGCCATTTGCCCATTAACTTGCGCACGCGAGCGACCATCAACGCCAAGCCGCCTGCTAGCAACAATGCCTTCGCCTTCCCCACCTTCTTCGCCTGCGACAGCCTGTGCGCCCGAGATGTAAAAGCGCCCCAAAACTTCAAGGGACTTTTGCCCATCGCGAATGCTGCTAGCCTGTGCGCGTGCGCCCATTAACAACTTCAAAGCCGTTAGAAGGGCAGTTTTGCCAGCACCGGTTTCGCCAGTTAAAACAGTTAAACCAGCGCAAGGGCACAGTGTTGCTTGCCTAATTAGAGCCAAATTGTTCACTTGAATTTCGTCTACCATAATTCCCTCCCAAGAAATGTGAATGCAACGCACAAACAAACGTACGTATGAATAAGTTGCAAGTATAGCAGTTTTAACGCATTGTGAGCAAAAAATTTTGTTACCATTATTCTCATGAACAGAAACAACAAAGAACAAGTGCGCCAAGTTAGGAAGCGCCGTGCATCAGTTGCCAGCAAACGAAGAACACGCAACAGCCGCAAGGGGCTTGGCGTTGTTGTGGTGCTTGTTGCACTTTTGTGCCTAGGCGGCATTTCTGCAAGCCTTACCAGCTGTTTTTTGAATGGCCAACCAAACAGCAACAGCGCAAACACACAGCAAGAGCCAGCGGAAAACGCACCTGTTTACGTTAGCCCCTACAACTTTAGCAACTTAACGCGCACAAACGGCAGGTTGGCTTATGTTGAAAATGGCGTTAAAAAATCGCAGGTTGGTGTTGATGTTTCGGAATTTCAAGGCAGCATTAACTGGAGTCAAGTTGCAGCCGACGGCATTGAATTTGCAATTATTCGCGCAGGTTGTCGCGGCACAACGGCTGGCACGCTTTTAGAAGATTCACTGTTTGAAACAAACTTAGCAGGCGCGCGCGCTGCGGGGCTTCAAGTTGGTGTTTACTTTTACTCGCAGGCTGTAAATGCCGAGGAAGCCCAGGCAGAAGCTGAATTTGTGCTGGAAAAGCTAAACGGTGCAAACCTTAATTTACCCATTGTGTTTGACCATGAAAAAACTGAAGAGGAATCGCGCACTACAGACATCGATAGCACGTCTCTTACGCAAGCTGCCGACGCTTTTTGCAAGCGCGTTGAAGCTGCTGGCTACCAAAGCATGCTATACGGCAACGCCACCGACATAACGCGCTATAACAAAGAAGGTGCACTAAATTATAAGGTTTGGTACGCGGAATATGGCACTTCAGCGCCAACTGCCAGGTTCGATTTTTGCATGTGGCAATACACAAACGCAGGCCAGGTCGACGGCATTTCAACGGACGTTGACTTAAACATTCGCTTTACCGATTTTTTGTAGGCTGGAAAAATTGCCTTTCTTTTTAACATGCTTGTGCTATAGTTTCGCAGCTATGAGCAAAAGGGGCACATCAAACGTCCCACAAAACCATGAAAACATAGGAGTTAAAAATGTCTAAAGTATGCGAAGTTTGCGGTAAATCACCTGTTGCAGGGCGCAGCATAAGCCACTCACACCGCGTTTCAAACCGTTGGTTTAAGCCAAACATTCAAAAGGTAAGAATTAAAGCTGAAAACGGGCACGTGCGCCGCGCAAACATTTGCACGGCTTGCCTAAAAGCTGGCAAAGTCACCCGCGCCTAAACTGCTCTAATAGGTTAACTAACAAAAGCCTGCCCACACTTGGGCGGGCTTTTTAATTTGTAGTGCAAAACGTTTCGTTGCGCCATGCATCTGTGCGCTAGTAAAGAGGCTTTTGAAATGAATCTTAAACTTGGTCAAACAATTTCAAATTTCACCATAAACGATAAAGAAGAAATTGACGAAATTGAAGGCGTTGCTTACACGCTTGAACACAACGTTAGCAAGGCAAAGCTGCTGTACTTGCAAAACGATGACAACAACAAAGCATTCTCAATTGCTTTTAAAACACCGCCAGCCAACGACACAGGTGTTTTTCACATTCTTGAACACTCTGTTTTGTGCGGGTCTAAGAAATTCCCTGTAAAAGAGCCGTTTGTGAACTTGCTTAAGGGCAGCATGCAAACGTTTTTGAACGCCATGACATTTAGCGACAAAACGCTATACCCTGTTGCTAGCACTAACGAAAAAGACCTGATGAACTTAACGAGCGTTTACATGGATGCCGTTTTGCACCCGAACATTTACTCAAAGCCAGAAATTTTTGAACAGGAAGGCTGGCACAAAGAAATTGTTGACGGTGAAGGCAACGAAAACAGCAAGCCTAAACTTACGTACAACGGTGTTGTTTACAATGAAATGAAGGGTGCACTTTCCGACCCTGCAAGCGTGCTCTACAGCGAACTTGAAGCAAAACTGTTCCCCAACACACCTTACGCGTTTGAATCGGGTGGCACGCCTGCTGGCATTCCATATCTTACCTACCAGGAGTTTTTGGACGAGCATGCGCGCCACTACCGCCTTGATAACAGCTACATTGTGCTTTATGGCAACTTAAACATTGAAAACATGTTGAAGTTTTTAGACGAAGAATACTTAACGCCTGTAGCGCTTGAGCAACAAACGCGCGACGAAAGGCGCAAAGCTGAGGGCAAAGAAGCGCTTGTGCCACGCACACTGCCGCTGCAAGCACCAACTCTAAACTTGTTCACCAAACGCGAAATGCACACAAGCCCCGAAAACTCCTGCATGGCAGCGGGTTATGTCATTGGCAAAGCAGTTGACAGGCGCAAAATTTTAGCAACCGACATTTTGCTAGACGCAATTGCAGGCAGCAATGAAGCACCGCTGAAACGCGCGCTTCTAAACGCTAACCTTGCAGGTGACGTGTCTGCCTACATTGCCGATTCCGTACAGCAACCGTTTGCAGTTATTTCGATTCGCAATTTAAATGAAGGTGCCCAAAACAAGTTTTTGCGCACAGTAAACGAAGAGCTGCACTACATGCAAAAAACTGGCGTTGACCGCAGCCTTGTTGAGGCGTCGCTAAGCCATGCAGAATTTGTTGCGCGCGAAGCCGATTTTGGCATTGCCGATGGCGTGGCGTACAGCATGGCTTCGCTTTGCGGCTGGCTTTACAGCGATAACCATGCAACGTCTTACTTAAAGTACGAAGCTGACTTTGCGTTTTTGCGCGAAATGCTTGATACAACTTACTTCACCGACCTGCTAGCAAGCGTATTTTTAAACAACAACCACATGTGCACTGTTGAAATTGTCCCAACTGAAAATGAAGCTGCAAACGAGGTTGATGCACTTAATACGCAAGCGCAATCGTACACCGAAGCAGACTTTACAGCCATTGCGCAAAGCGTTGAGAAACTTCGCAAGCACCAAGAAGCACCCGACACGCCCGAAGCACTTGCAACACTGCCAAAGCTTGGCGTTGCAGACATTGAAGGTGCGCCAAAACGCCCTGCGTACACGCATGATGCAACAGGCGCATACAGCATGCTTTTGCACAGCGCATCAACGCACGGGCTTGCATATGCAACACTTTACTTTAACGCTAACTGCATCACGTTCGATGAGTTGCCCTACCTAGGTGTACTAAAGCATGTGCTTGGCAAGCTTGAAACTGCCAAGCACAGCCCAAGTGAGCTTGACACGCTTACGAACGGCAAGCTTGGAAACCTAACGTTTATGTGCAACGTTTATGGCAGCGAAACTGATGTGGGCAAAACACAGCTCAAATTTAGCGCTGCATCATCGTCGCTGGGGGGCAATGTGCAGCATTTGGCCAGCCTGCCACTTGAAGTGCTGCTGGAAACAAAGTTTAGTGACACAAAGCGCATTTACGATGTGCTAAACCAAGTTAAAATTGGCATGGAGCAAAGCTTTATGAACGCTGGACACTCCGCGGCTTGTGCGCGTGCAAATTCGTACTGCAAGGCGCAGGCACAGGTGCAGCAACAGCTTTCGGGCGTTGACTTTTACCGCTTCATAAAGCACCTGCTTACAAATTTTGATAGCGAAAAGGCTGCACTCACCGAAAAACTTGAACAGCTTTCAAAGCGCCTGTTTAGCCTTGAAAACCTAACGCTTTCATTTGCTGGGGAAAGTGAACTGTTGCAAACTTACAAGACACAGCTTGAAAGCACATTCGATGCTTGCGGCAGCGTTGAAAGCACAAATGAGCAAACGGCACTTAAAATCCCGGCTCCTAAATGCAAAAATGAGGCATTCATTGTGCCAACCGACGTGTGCTTTGCGGCAGTTTGTGCCGATAGACGCGAACTTTCGCACGAACCTTACAATGGCATTTGGCAAATTGCCTCACAAGCACTTTCATTCGATTACCTGTGGAACGAAGTGCGCGTTAAAGGTGGTGCTTACGGTGCAGGGTTTCAGGCAGCGCTTAATGGCAACATGCGCTTTTATTCCTTCCGCGACCCGCATTTGCAAGACACACTAACGCGCATTAGCAAAGCGAGCAAGTGGCTTGAAAACTTTGCGCCCGCGCAGGATGAACTTGAGGGCTACATTGTAAGCGCAGTTGCAAAGCTTGATGCGCCTAAAAAAACTCGCGATTTAATATTTTGCCTAGACAATGAATTCTTCAGTGAAGTTTTACCAGGCAGGCGCACTGAACTTAGGAATGACATGCTGTCTGCCACAACCGCGAGCTTGCGCAAGCTTGCGCCAACAATTGCTAAAGCAGTTGCATGCAACAACAAATGCGTCTTCGGCAACAAAGAGCTTTTGGAAGCTGAAGCCACGGGCATGACAGTTATTGATTTGTTTGGCGAATAGGCTAGCACGTTCAACAACCAACCATTTCTTCGTACCTGCCTTCATTTGAGGTAATGCATTAATAATGCAACGGCTACGTTTTAGTCAGCAAAAAAAATAAGCACCTATTTGGGTGCTTATTTTTTGCTCCTTTTAAATGGCTAATGCAATTTAAGTTATGCGGTGAATGCCTTTCAAGCGCACCCCAAGTTCTGTACCTTTAAGCAGCTTCAGCGTTTTCACTGCTAGAGCTGTTGCCGTAAAGGCGATTTAGCAACTCCTCGCTAGAAGAATCTGAACTATTCTTCCTTGTTGAACCCGAAGATGAAGAAGATGAGCTTGAGGACGAAGTTTCATCCGAGCCTAGCGTTACTTCAAACTGCTTTGTTTCACCGTCGCGGTTCACCTCAACACTAACTTTATCACCTGGGTTTTTAGAACGAACGTCAAGCATTAAATCGCTTGCTGACTCAACTGTTTGGCCGTCAAACTTCGTGATGATGTCGCCCTCTTGAATGCCTGCACTTGCAGCACCAGAAGATGATGACACTGAAGATACATAGGCACCTGCGCTAACCTTTAAACCATAGCGTTTTGCATTTGTGGAGTTAACTGTTGTCATTGACACACCAAGTTGTGCATGTGTTGGCGTTTTGCCTTCGATGATTTGCTGCGCCAAGTTCACTGCATAGTTTACAGGGATTGCAAAACCAACGCCTGAGTAGTTGCCAGAATAGGAAGTGATTAACGTGTTAATGCCAATTAGCTTGCCGTTTTTGTCAACAAGCGCACCACCCGAGTTGCCTGGGTTAATGGCAGCATCGGTCTGAATCATGTTAGGGTAAATTGTGTAGCCCGAAGAACTTGAGCTTGAAGAAGAGCCGCTTCCGTTGCCATAGCCATACCCGTAACCATAACCGTTGCCACTTCCGCTGCCGCTGCCGCTGCTAGATGATGAGCTGTCAATAATTTGTGAGCGCGAAGTTGCTGACACAATGCCAGTTGCAACCGACTGCTCAAGGCCAAACGGGCTGCCTATTGACATAACCCACTCGCCAATTGTTAGGTTGTCAGAGTCGCCAATTTCAATTGGTGTTAAGCCTGAAGCATCGCGCAGTTTAATAACTGCAATGTCGCTTGATTCATCGCTTCCCACGGTGTCAGCATCGTATTGCTCGCCGCCAACAGTGACTTTAAGTGCGTCAGCACCTTCAATAACGTGGTAGTTTGTAACAATGTAGCCATCGGCTGAAAGCACAAC